>USJT01000091.1 GCA_900555175.1 uncultured bacterium | reverse complement strand
CCCCTCCCTTTAACAAGGGAGGCATATTATATTTTTGTTATATTACTACACTTTTTATATAAAATTTATTCACCGCTTACGTGGTTCTTTTCCCTTTAACAAGGGAGGAAATTACTATATTAATTTTGCAAATTTACGTTTTCCTGCTTGTAATAATACACTTTCTTTAAAGTTTAGTGTATAAGATGTGTCGGTAATTTTTTCACCGTCAATTTTTACACCGCCGCCTTGAATTAAACGTTTTGCTTCACCTTTGCTTGATGTAAATTTCAATTCAACAAGGACATCAAGAATTCCTTTACCGTTCATTCCGGATACTTCTTCAACATCATCAGGGACACCTTTATTTGAAACTACATTGATGAAGGCATCTTGACCTCGTTTTGCACCTTCTTCTCCATGGTATTCTTTGGTAATTGTGTATGCAAGTTTCATTTTTATGTCACGAGGGTTTACTGAGCCTTCTGCAATTTGTTTATCAATTGTCTCCAATTCTTCTTTTGTTGCATCTGTCAAAAGACTGAAATATCTTGAAATCATATTATCAGGAATACTCATCAATTTGCCGTACATATCAACTTCTGAGTCAGTCAATGAAATACAGTGTTCAGGATAAGTTTTTGACATTTTAACAACGCCGTCTGTACCTTCCAAAAGCGGTAAAAGCATAACTAATTGAGGATATTTTTTACCGTATGCAAGTTGGATATCTCTACCTAAAAGTGTGTTAAATCTTTGATCTGTTCCGCCAAGCTCTATATCAGAATCAACTGCAACAGAATCATAAGCTTGCATCAAAGGATAGAAAAATTCGTGAATAGATATCGGACGACCTTCTGCATATCTTTTTGCAAAGTCATCTCTTGTCATCATTTGTGCAACTGTAACTTGAGCAGACAATTTTAACAAATCTGTAAAGCTCATTTTGTGTAACCAATCAGCGTTATTTACAACTTCTGCATTACTTACATCCAAAACTTTTGACATTTGATTAAAATAAGATTTAGCATTTTCTTCAACTTGTTCTTTACTTAAAGCAGGTCTTGTTTCGGATTTTCCTGAAGGATCGCCGACCATTGCTGTTGCACCGCCGACAATTAAGACTATTTTGTGACCAAGTTTTTGGAATTCTTTTAATTTTCTCATTACGACAGTGTGACCCAAATGTAAATCCGGACGTGTCGGATCCATTCCGAGTTTTATTCTCAGTGGTGTGTTTGAATTTTTCGAGTATTGCAATTTTGCTGCTAATTCTTCAATTCCGCCTGGCAAAACTTCCGCATTACGAGTAAGATGTTTTGCCTGTTCTATAAATTCTTCTCTTATTTCTGTCATAATTTTTCTCTCCGATTATTAATTTCTGTAAATTTATTATATCACGAGCAAAAAAATTTTTTTACGTGTTTTGGAGCTGCTATGGATAAGATGAATAATATAAATTTTACAGGAATTTCAAACATTGGATTTGCTCAATTCAGAAGAGAACGTGCCCCAAAAAATGCTTTATCAAGAAGCCTTTCAATGGTTTTATATGATGATTTAAAAGGACATGATTTATCGGAATTTAAATCTGTTTTGAAAAAAGTTACAAATAACTCGAGTGATTATTACTTTAGTAAATCCGAACCTAATATATTAAATGTAGAATGTTATAACGACAAATACGAAAGCCATGTTATGTTGAATGGGAATGTTTTAAATGTTGAAAATAAAACAATGCCTTTATTCACATATCTTGCGAAATTAACACGCAAAATCTCTAATATGCAAAATAAAGATATTGCTGTAAATAAGGATTATGTCACTTTTGAAGCACCAAAAACTTTGTTATATGGTGTGGAAGTAGATTGCGGAAATGTTTCATTAGATAAACAATATAAAAAAATGAGTCGTTTTTTTGACAAAGATGATGTAAAACAAGGGGCTCAAGTAGTAAATGACTTTGTCCAAAATCTTATGAACATATTTTTTGATGTATAAAAAAGAGCCGGTTTAAAATATATTAAACCGGTTTTTTTATAATTAAGAAAGTGTTGTTAATTCATTACGTAAAGTTGTTATTTGTGAATTGTAATATTCAAGCCAGGTTGTTTCTTCATCCTTAAGCGACGGTTCTGCAAGTGCTCTAATTCTTTTTTTATCAAGCTCATCCAGTTGGGTTAAAATTTCTTGTTTTCTGATTTCGTTTTGAATATTTAGCTGTTTGACTTTTGCTTCTTCATCGGTTAATTTTACCCAGACACCGTCTTTTTGTGTATATTTGGTATCATCAACAGCGATAACCTGATCTTCGAATTTTATAATTCTTTTACCTGTGCTTTGCAGATTTAGCAATTCCATCCAGTATTCATCCGTTATTTCAATTGCATTTTCAAAATTTTCTTCATAAAATCCGTAATCTTTATTATTTTTTGTTCCGTAATATTTCATATATTTATCTCTCCTTTTTAGTATCCTAGTGAACACCAGTTCATCCCTAAGTAGTAGCCGCTACTTGCATAATTAAATCCGGTAAGGCTTTCTGCAACTATTCCGGAGTCACTTCTTTCAAAACTTGAATTCCAACCTTTTTTATGACAAATAATGCAAGCAAAATTTGAATAAGCAACAGGATAGGTGATGTTTGGATATGTGCTTGATGTAGAACCCCATTGAATCATTAATCCGTTAGGAAGTTTGAAATATCCCGGATTTGCTTTATTTATTATGCCTGTTACTGATTTCCACTCATCCCAGCTGTCAGATACAAAGTTTCTCGTGTATATTTCAGGGTTTGAGTCTGTACATAACCATATTTGTTTTATAAAGTCAGGATCTTTGCCTGTTACAATAAGTGTTCCTGCGTTGCCTTTAGGAATATTAGTCGGAGAATATGTTGAGGTAAAAATGTATGTACCTTTTGTTTTGTAATCGTCAAGGTTTTTGCCTGTCGTATCAACAATATGTTCATTAACAAGTTCTGTTTTATCAGCTTTTGTCGCTAATATCTCATTTAAATCTTCAATATCTCCAGCCGTGTTTGTTTTGTTGGCTTCTATGATATTTGCAAGGGCTGTGAAGTTTGCATTGACTTCATCAGCTTTCGCTTTTGTGCCGGGGATAAATGAATAAGGTATCATTGAATCAGCCATAAATTTCCTTTCTGACTAATTTAATGAAAAATGTTATTTAAAAAGATGCGTTTGAATAATTAATTATACCATTGGTTTGCAAAATTCGTCAATCTTGTGATAAAATTTGTTTATGGCAATCGGTGTTGATATTGAAGATATAGAAAGATTTAGAGGGAAATCCGAGGAATTTTTGCATAGAGTTTTTACGGATTTAGAGCTTGATTATTGCAATAAATTCTCTAAACCTGAAAGCCATTTGGCTGCACGTTTTTGCGCAAAAGAAGCTGTTATAAAGGCATTAACTGCTCTTAATATTGAGGGTGTTTCTTATAATCAGATTGAAGTTTTTCATAATGAAAAGATGTGTCCGCAAATAAGAATATTAAAACAAATTGAAAAAAATATTGTTTTTCAATTAAGTCTATCACATGACAGAACAAAAGCTATTGCTTTTGTTACGGCTGAAGAACAATAGCTTTTCCTTTTTTGTAAGATCCCATATATCTTATATAAGTTGTTTTTTCTTTAATTTTTTGGATAGTTCCCATAATTTTTGCATCGTGAATATGACCGTCAAAGTTTACCAGAAATATGTATTCACCAAATTTATGTTTGGACGGACGAGATGCGATATATGAAAGATTTATGTGATTTTCCATAAAAATTTGTAAAACATTTAATAATGCACCAGGTTTATTTTCGGTTGAGAATGCAAGTGATGTTTTATCATGTCCTGTTTCTTCGGTTTCAAAATCTCCAATTAGAACAAAACGGGTTTGGTTTGTTTTATCATCATTTATATTTTCTCGAAGTATGTTTAAGTTGTAGGTTTCGGCAGTTTTTTTGCTCCCTATTGCTGCGTATGTAAGATTATAATTTTGCAAACTTCTGGCAGCTTCTGCTGTGCTTGCGGCTTCTATAATGTTTACGTTATACGGAAGCTCATTATGAATAAAATTTTGGCATTGTGCAAGAGCTTGCGGATGGGAAATTATTCCTGCAATTGATGAAAATTCGGTTGTTCTTGCAAGCAGACAATGATTTATCGGAAGGTAGCATTCTGATAATATTTTAATGTTTGGATTTTTTGTAATCATTAAATTATCCATTGATTCTCGAACTGCACCTTCAATAGAATTTTCAACAGCAAGAACACCTAAGGAATCAGGTGTATCATCAACATATTCAACGACCTGTCTTATTGTTTGCAATGGTGTTGGGTATGCGCTAATGTTAAATCGTTTACAAAATTCATCTTTTGCCATTTCCGTAAATGAGGCTTGTGGTCCTAAATATGCGATTGTTTTCACTGTTTCAAAATTTAACATTTGCGATTACTCCTTATTTCTAATATTATTATATCAGAATAAAAGAGTGAGGCAAGAAATATGGGAAATATAAAATTTGGAACTGACGGTTGGAGAGCAATTGTAGGGGAAGATTTCAATACTGAGAATGTGCAAACTGTTACAAAGGCTATTGGAAAATACGTTTTTGATAATTTTGGTTTGGAAAAGAAGATAATTGTCGGGTATGATCCGAGAAATATGGCGTTTGAATTTGCATCTCAGACTGCAGAACAGTTAGCTCAATACGGGTTTGAAGTTTTGCTTTCTAACAAGATAATTCCTACTCCTGTTCTTGCTTATAATGCAAAGCATTTGAATGCATGTGCTGTAATGTTTACGGCTTCTCACAATCCGCCTGAATATTTGGGAATAAAATTTATTCCTGATTATGCAGGCCCTGCAACATCTGATATTACGGATGAGCTTGTGTACAATCTTAATGTGCCGTTTAAAGCACAAAGCGATAAGGGAAGAGTTGTTAAATATAATTTCGCTCCTGATTATTTTGCTCATATTGAAAAATTAATAAATTTTGAAAAAATTAAAGGATTTTTTGAAAATATTATATTTGATGGATTTTATGCCGCAAGTATAGGTTATTTTGACAAGCTTTTAGATATCCATGGAATAAAATACGAAAGTATGCACATGTTCCATGATGTAAATTTTGGCGGTGGAATGCCTGATCCGAAACCAAAATATTTAACAGAATTAATACAAAAAGTTAAATCTACTCCAAATTCAATAGGCTTTGCAAACGATGGCGACAGTGACAGGTTTGGGGTAATAAATGAGGAGGGAGAATATGTTTCTCCTAATGAAATTATTGCAATTCTTTTAATACACTTGACCAAAAATAAAGGATACAAAGGTGCGCTTGTAAAGACTGTCGGGGCAAGTTTGTTATTAAATAAGGTTGCGGATAAGCTCGGAATTGAGGTTATTGAAACTGCTGTCGGGT
>USJT01000090.1 GCA_900555175.1 uncultured bacterium | reverse complement strand
ACTGCCGCAAGTAATGTTGTCGGAACTTGGATAAAATCAATTCCGCGCATGTATGTTGCTGCTGCAAAGCCTGTAATATCTCCGACAACTCCTCCGCCTATTGCAATCATTAAATCTTTGCGGGTAAGTTTCATTTTTAGTGCACGATTGAGAATTTTTTTGTAGTTTTTGAAATTTTTTTCTTTTTCGCCGTCTTTTAGGACAAACTTGTTTTCTTTCGGGATATTTAATTTTTTACCGTACAATTTTTCAACTTTTTGAGAAATTACGGCAAGATAATTTTTCCCTTTTGTAAAGGTTAACAAGTTTTTTGACAAATCCGAAATATCTTCATTGTTAATAAAAATCGGATAAAATTTTTCACTGCTTTTAATTTTTACTGATAATTCAACCATTTAATTTTAAAACTCCGAGAATTTCTTTTACAACATCGTAAGTTGTTTTGCCTGTTGTGTCAATGGTTATATCGGCTTTTTGATAATTTTTTTCACGAAGTTTCATAATAGATGCAATTTTTTCAACAGAGAAATTTTTTCTTAAAAGCGGTCTGTGATTTTCTTCTTTTATTCTTTCATAAATAGCTTCCGGTGTAGCTTTCAGATAAATTACATGTGATGTTTCAAGCATGATTTCTCGATTATCTTCATATTCAAAAGCTCCGCCGCCTGCTGATATTATATAATTTGTTTCTTTGCAATATTTACGGATTTTATCGCTTTCAAGCATTCTGAAAAAAGCTTCGCCATGCCTCAGAAAAATTTCTGAAATCTTTTTTTGAGTGCTTTTTTCTATCTCTGAATCTATATCAGCATAATGATAGTCAGGTAAAAATTCACTTAACTGTCTGCCTGTTGTGGTTTTTCCACTTCCCATCATGCCTATAAGTACGATATTACTTTTCATATTATTATTTTACAATAAACAAAGAGACTTGCCTGTTTATTTTAGGCAAGTCTTTTGTATTTTTGTAAATATTTTTTGATTTTGTAACTATTGAGCGGCAATTTCTTGTCCGTTAGTCATTTTTGTTAAGACCTCAACTGCTTTTTTAAGTTGTACGTCATTTTTATTTTTAACATCATCTTCAGTTAATTTTACTTCGATATCAGGAGTTATACCTTTTTTGTTAATATCAGTTCCGTTTGGTGTCAAATATTTTTGGATTGTGATATTTATACCTGATTCATAAGGGAGTTTGTTGATTTCTTGAACAAGACCTTTTCCGAAGGATTGTTCACCGATGATTACGGCTCTGTGGTTATCCTTCATAGCACCAGAGAAAATTTCCGATGCTGAAGCTGAACCTTTGTTAATCAAGACAACAACCGGTTTGTTTGTATAAACACCTGCTGATGCTCTTTGAGTTTCTTTATAGCCATCTCTGTCAACTGTGCTGACAATTGTTCCGCCATCCAAGAACATATCTGAAATGTATATTGCGTTTGTCAAAAGTCCGCCAGGATTTGAACGAAGGTCGATAATAAAACCTTTTTTGTTGCTGTTGTTATTCAAAATTGTTCCAAATTCTGTTGCTGCATTTCTGCTGATGAATGAGCTTAATCTGATATAGCAAATGTCATCAGGAATTTTTACATCATCAGGAAGTTTTTGAGAAATTGATTTAATTTCTATTTCTGCACGAGTGATTGTGTACAATTTTGGTTGAGCGTCTTTTCTTTTAACAAGTAAAGTAACTTGTGTTCCTTCTTTACCTCTGATTTTGTCGGCAGCTTTGTCAACAGTGATACCTTTTGTGCTGACACCATCAATTTCAAGAATTTCATCATCTGCTTTCAAGCCTGCTTTTTCTGCAGGTGTATCTTCAATCGGTGCAATTACCATCAATTTTCCGTCTTTAACAGCGATTTGAATACCGATACCTTTTAAAGAACCTTTGATTGAGCTTGTTTCATCTGCAAATTCTTTAGGATCCAAGAATTTTGTATAAGGGTCATTCAAACTTGCTACCATTGTATTGATAGCAACATAGGCGTCTTCATTTGTACGAATTTTGTTGTCATATTTGTGACGCCATTTTGCCCAATCCTGTTGGTTATTGGATTGATCAACAAATTTGTTGTTGATTAAACGCCATACATTGTCGTACAAATCGACAGGACCGTAAGCAAAGACATTATCTCTGATTACCCAGCCTGATAGGAACAAAAATGCTCCAAGGAATATAATACTTTTTTTCATAACATTTCTCATTCTTTAAATATTTCCTCCAAATACTCTTAACCTTTTTACTGCACAACTTATTTATTAAGATGTAAATTTAATAAAAAAGTTTCCTAACTTGCAATATAAATTGTCAAAAGTTTTTTTGAGTTAATAATAACATAATTATGAGAAAAAAGGAAATTTTCATTCTACTTTAAAACTATTTTTTATCCTCTTGTAATAGCAAATATGTCATAATATCCAGTCTGCTCATTATTTCAGTATAATTTTCCAAGGTTAATTCAAGATGATTTAGTGCTGTTTGTCTTGTAATATCAATGCTTTTTAGAATTTCTTTTGTAAATTCTTTATTTAACATAAAAATACCCCTCTAATTTTACAAATTTATGATAAAACAAAAACAAAAAAAATCAATAAAAATAGGAAATAAAATTAAAAATAAAATTTTTAAAGGGAAAACAATGTCAATAAGACTGATTTTCAGAAAAGTTAATAAATCTGATAATAAAAAAATGGATAATGAATATCTGAAGAAGTTTGCTAAACATTTAAAACAAATCAGAAAAGAAAAAAATATTAAACAAGATGACTTTTTAGATGTAAACGGAATTTCTCGTTCTACAATCGCAATGGTTGAAACGGGTAAGACAGATATTACATTATCAAAATTGAAGATTATTGCCGATGTTTTGGGGGTTAATTTAAAAGAATTGCTTGATTTTGATTAGTCAAACGTGATTACGGCAATTTCTGGCGGGCAATTAACTCTGATTGGCAAAATGCTTGTTCCAAGACCTTTTGTTGTATAGATTTTTTTGCCGTTATCATTTAAAAATCCGTTTGCATATTTATCTTTGTAAATGGATGGCACCAACAAAGCTCTGTTAAGTCTGACTTGACCGCCATGAAGATGTCCTGCCAATGTCAAATTTACGTTATTTGGCACATTTGGCATTATATCAGGTGTATGTGTCAGCAAAATAACGGGTTTTGTGATATTTGCCAAAGCTTTATTTATATCGGGATTGCCTGTTTGCAAGTCGTCAACTCCTGATATACAAAAGTTTTCAAAACATTTGTTTTCATTGAATAAAACTGTAATTTTATTTTTTTCAAGCTCTTTTATACATTCTTCTTTGCCTTGCCAGCCGTCATGATTGCCTATTACTGCGTATGTGCCGTATTTTGAATTAATTTTAGAAAATTCTTGTGCGATTTTGCCAAGATTCATTGACATTCCTTTTTTATGCCCGTTTACATAATCACCGCCAAGCAAGACAATATCTGCATTTTGCTTATTTATTGCTTTTACTATACGCTTTAGTCTAAACATTTCATAAGGTTTTATATGGAAATCGCTTGCAAAAACTATCTTTAACCCCTTTAAAGACGCATCATTAATTGTTACCTTTTTTATTGTCAGAATATAAGGTTCGACAAAAATTGACCAAAACGCCGTTAAAATTATAAAACAAGTTATTAATAAACATGTGAGCTTCATTTTTTTATTATATATCGTGCGGAAAAGATTAGTCAAAAGTTTATATTTTGTAAATTTGGAATTATTATTAATCTTGATTTATTAAATTCAATCAAAACAGGTTCAATTTTTAAAGAGATATTATTAAAGAAAATAATCCGATTTAATTTGACAATTCCGCCTCAAATTTATATAATAACTCTATGACTAAAATTATAAAAGTACAAAAAGGAACAAAAGACATTTTACCTCAAGAAATTGAACAATGGCATAAACTTGAGAAAAATGCCCTTGATATATTTACCCGTTACGGTTACAAAGAGATTAGAACACCGATTTTTGAAGCAACTGAACTTTTTGCTCGTGGTGTCGGTGATACAACAGATATTGTTAATAAAGAAATGTACACGTTTGAAAAAAGTGATCGTTCTTTAACTTTAAGACCTGAAAATACAGCAGGTGTTGTTCGTTCATTTATTGAAAACGGAATGGCAAGACTTTCCGCTCCAGTAAAATTGTGGTACAAAGGTCCGATGTTTCGTTATGAACGTCCTCAGGCAGGCAGACAAAGACAATTCCATCAGGTCGGTGTTGAAATGTTTGGGATAAAAGAACCGACTGCTGATGCTGAAGTTATTCTTCTTGCTGTTGATTATTTGAAGTCACTTGGCTTAAATGATTTGGAAGTTGAAATTAATTCTTTGGGCTGTCCAAAATGCCGTGAGGAATATAAACGTAAGATTAAAGAAGTTTTAAAACCTGAATTTGACAATTTGTGCGAAGATTGCCAAAACAGATATGAAAAAAATCCTTTAAGACTTTTGGATTGCAAGGTTGAATCTTGCAAAGAAATTTTTGCAAAACCTGAAATTCAAAAAGTTATTCAATCTGACTTTATATGTGATGAATGTGCAGCTCATTACAAAGAATTAAAATCATATTTAGACAGTTTACACATAAAATACGTTGAAAATAAACTTCTTGTAAGAGGTTTGGATTATTACAACAGAACCGTTTTTGAAGTTAAATCAAACAATTTGGGTTCTCAAAATGCGGTTTGCGGCGGCGGACGTTATGACAGTCTTGTTCGCAATTTAGGCGGTGAAGATACTCCTGCTGTCGGTTGGGCTATGGGTATGGAAAGATTAAACTCTTTGTTGCCTGAAATTGAACCTGAAAAATTGGACGGTTATATTGTTTCAAATTCTTCTGTTGATGCTTTCAAACTTGCACAAGAGTTGAGAGAACAAGGATTTAAAATAGAATTAGATTTAGCAAATAAAAAATTTACAAAACAGCTTGAAAAAGCTGCAAAAGTCGCAAAATATGCGTTGATTTTAGGCGAAGACGAAATTAAAGCAAATAAAGTTTCAATAAAAAATCTGGCAACATCAGAACAAGTTACGGTTGACAGAGATGAGGTTACTGAAAAAATAAAAGGATAAGTTATGGCTAATTCTGTTGATGAAGTTATTGCAAAATTATCTAAAGCTTTTAATCGCGTTTTTAATGATTTTAAAGGAATGTTTTTGTTCGGCATTCACACTGACGGCAAAATGCATGATGGCGAAGATATAGAACTTGCAGCACTTTTTGATGTGGAAGACAAATCAAAACGAGAACAGATTTGGCCTATTATCGGAAAAATTGAAACTGAAATGGATGTATGTATAGATTTATACCCTTATACGCCTGAATCGTTTAAAAAAGACGAAGATATTTATGAAGAGGTTATGGCAGAAGGGATTTTCTATGACAACAAAGGGGAG
>USJT01000089.1 GCA_900555175.1 uncultured bacterium | reverse complement strand
TAACTCTGTAAACTTTCAGGCATCTGTTTTTGAAGGTTTTTGAAGGTATGGATTTAAAATCCGGTTTCATAACTTCGTTATTTCTAAGCCAAATAAATTCAGGATTTCCTTCTTCAACGATTTTTGCATTTCCGTCATCGTCAACTTCGATTGCTGAAAATGTTGAGTAACTTATTTTTCTTACCTGACAAACAGGCAGAGAGTTCATTATAATTTCTGCGGCTTTGCTTATCGGAATTTGATCTCCTTCAATAAATTTTAAAAGCATGGTTGCAGTCATACAAGAAAGAATATTTGCCTTGATACCGCTTCCGAGTCCGTCAGAGAGAACAGCAATAAGTTTTGCTTCATCGGGGTAGCGTTTGGATATGAAGTAATCCCCGTAAGCATTTTGGTTATATTTTTTCATTTGGCTGCAATCGATGTCTATAAACATATTATTTTGAAAGGTTTTAGGTATTTAGAACCTATTTCCCTTCTTGTTCTCCTTTGTTTTCGTTATCCTCATAATCTTCTGCAATTGAGCTTAGCAGTGTTTCTGTTTCAACCATGTGTTCTCCTAGAAGGCAGGCAATTTCTTGGACGATTGAAATATTTTTTGAAATAACTTCATGGGCTTTTTGAGAAATCTTTTCTCTGTTGGTTTCAGCAGATGTAACATCTGTAATTACAGCTCCGACAATTTCATTTTCTTCAATCGTGAAGGCTGATATATCATAAAGTCGATTATTTACGTGGTAGCGTTCTTTGTGAATATCTTTACCTGTTTTAAGTATGGTTCTGAAGATGTCTGCAAAATCTACAATTCTGTCGATTGCAGCTCCGATAAGTCCATCCGGACGTGCTTTAAATACTCCATACATCTCGCCTGTAAACATTCTCATAAAGCTGTCGTTTGCTTCCATAATATTCATTTTATTGTCAACCATAACAACAGCGGCAGGCATGCATCTAATCATTGCGGCAGCTTTTCGGACTGCAATTTTTCTCATGTATGAAACGCACATAGAAGGTTCTGCATCTCCGTCTAATAAAGCTTTTGCCAAATCTCGGCATGTTGCATATCCGCATCCGCCACAGTTAAGTTCATCATCAACCGTGTGTTTACCAATCCTTTTTAGTGTTGCAAGGATATCTTCAAGCGGATATTCTTTTGTTATAACTTTGCAAGGTTTCATCTCGTAATCAACGACAGTTGAAGCCTTTTTAGGTATGTAATCTCTGTTTTTAACTTTTGATAAAACATCTGATACGATTGATAAACTTGCTCTGCTTGTAGAAATGCAAGGACCGCCGATACATCCGCCTTCGCATGCCAAACCTTCAACAAAAATAGTCTTATCAATTTTTTCAGGATCAAGGTTATTTAGTGCACGCTCAAATGCGTGAAGTCCGCAAACATCTATCAATTGTATATCTTCTTTTATCCCGATACGTTTTAGGGTTTCATTCATTCCGCCGTCTATCGGGTATAATGAACCTTCAAAAGCGTTATACGGTACAAATTGATTTTTGTCATCTGACATAATCTCTGCAATATCAATCCCTTCATCGTGAATCCATATTTTTAGTTCTTCAAATGTCAATGCAACATCGATTAAATTTGTATAAGCAACTTCATTCTTCTTCCCGATGCAAGGTCCGATAAATACAATTGCAATATCATCACCGTATTTTTCTCTCAAAATTTTTGCATGAGTCATTGCAGGAGAGCCAATAGGGGTTATGCAGTTTATAAATTCCGGACGGTAATGTCTTATATAATCAACTATAACTGGACAAGCACTTGATATAAAAAGTCCTTTTTTTGAATTGTTTAAAATTTCGGCTGTTTTTATAGAAACTTCTTGTGCACCAAGTGCGGTTTCTGATACTTCACTAAAACCTAATTTTTTCAAAATTGCAATCATCTTTTTGGGAGAATGTTCAAATACCCCGTTCCAAGAAGGTGCAAGCGATACAAAAGCTCTTTTTTGTGCAAGGATAAGATTTTTTGCTTTTGCAATGTCATTTCGCACTCTTTTTGCATTAGACGGGCAAGCTTTTACGCAATTGCCGCAAGCTATACATTTTTCAGGTATAACTGATGCATGTCCGTTTTCGATTTTAATTGCTTTAACAGGACATTCTCTAATACATTTGTAACAGTCATGACATTCGTTTATTAACGTGTAGACCGGATAATGGCTGTCCATAATTTTATATTCTCCATTTTAAGATGCTAATTTACTGTTATTTGATTAATTTTGTTAAAATTTCTTCCAGTTTTTTTTCATCAACGCTATTGTATTCAACCCCGTTTATAACAACATTTGGCCCCATTGCACATTTATTTTCGCATCTTGCACCGGCAAGGTCGATATCGGCTTCAAGATCGTGTGTTTTAATAAATGCTTCAATAAATGCGAGATTTTGTTGATTCCCGCGAGCAAAACATGAACTTCCCATACATACAGTAATTTTTATTTTTGCCATAAACTTCCTCAAATACTATATAATAATATTATACCATATTTTTTATTATCGCAAGAGGTTTTTAATGCGAAACTTGAATATTTGTTAAAGAAAATATTTATTACAAAATTCGTTTATATATTTCGTTAATATTTTTTAAAAATTCCTCTTTATTGAAGATTTCATCTATCTCTAACGGGGAAAGAAGTTTTGTTACATCTTTATCATTCAAAAGATTAACCCTAAAATCTCCGTCATTTTCAAAAGCATCAATTGCATTTCTTTGTACCAAACGATATGCGTCTTCTCGAGTTAAGCCTTTTTCGATTAATTTTAAAAGAACTTTTTGTGAGAATACTATGCCGCCGAATTTTTCGGTATTTTTAAGCATATTTTTTTCATGTACAACAAGATTTTGCACAATACCTTTAAATCTGTTGAGCATAAAATCGATTATGGTTAAGCTGTCAGGGAAAATAATTCTTTCTGCAGAACTGTGAGAAATATCACGTTCGTGCCATAGCGGAATATTTTCCATTGCAACAATTGAATTTGCTCTCACAACTCTTGCAAGCCCGCATAAATTTTCGGATAATACAGGATTTTTTTTGTGAGGCATAGCAGATGAACCTTTTTGGTTTTTCCCAAAACCTTCTTCAACCTCTAAAACTTCTGTACGCTGCAAGTGTCTGATTTCTGTTGCAAATTGTTCTATTACACTTCCGATTAGTGCTAATGATTGCATAAAGTAAGCGTGGTAATCACGTGCAATAATTTGTGTTGAAATTCTTGCAGGTTTAAGCCCTAAATTTTTGCAGGTAATCTGTTCAACTTCAGGCGGAATATTGCTGTATGTTCCGACAGGGCCTGAAATTTGACCAACTCTGATTTCTTCAAGTGCGTGCACAAAATTTGCTCTTTGACGATCAAGTATATCAATCCAGTTACAGATTTTTACGCCGAAAGTCATAACTTCTGCATGAACCCCGTGAGAACGTCCGATACATAAGGTATGTTTATGCTTTTGAGCAAGCTCTTTCATAGCCTCAATCGTTTCATCAAGATCTTTTAGAATAATCTTTCCGCTATCTTGAATTTGAAGTGCAAACGCTGTATCAATCACGTCAGAACTTGTCATTCCAACATGCATATATTTGGCTAAATCGCCGAGGCTTTCGTTTACACAGGTTAAAAAAGCAATAACATCATGTTTTACTTCTGCTTCGATTTCATCAATTCTTTTAATATCAAATTTTGCCAGTTGCTTTAATTTCTCAATATCTTCTTTAGGAAAAGTTCCCAATTCTGCATAAGCTTCTGCAACTGCAATTTCTACATTCAAATAGTATTGGAATTTGGATTGCAAATCCCAAATTTTTTTCATTTCTTCGCGTGAATATCTCTCAATCATAGTGCTATTTTAGCATAAAGAATTCAATTTATAAAGTTTTTTATAATCTTAAAAAAACAGGTTTAGATAAATCAAACTTTACGTATGAATATATTTCTATTATTATGGACATAAAAAGGGGAGAAAAAATGGCAGAATTTCATTCAAAAATAAAAACAATCGAATGGGTAGATAATTATTCAAAAATGGTAGATCAAACGCTTTTACCGTATGAATTTAAGTATGTAAACATAACAGGCGGCCAAGAGATGTTTGACGCAATCAGAAATATGATAGTCAGAGGAGCTCCGGCAATCGGTGTTGCAGGTGCGCATGGAGTTGTTTTGTATGCTCAGGAATTGGAAAAAGAAAATTTATCTCGTGATGAATTTGTAAAAAAACTTCTTGAAAAAGCTGATTATATGGCAACTTCTCGTCCGACAGCAGTGAATTTGATGTGGGCTGTAAAAAAACAAAAAGAAATTATTGAAAATTCTAAATCTGATATCAAAGGAATTATTGAAGAATTAAAACAAAATGCAATAAGACTTGAAAATGAAGATATTGCGATAAATAAAAAAATCGGTGATTATGGTGCTCAAGTTGTTCCGAAAGGTGCAACAATTTTGACACACTGTAATGCAGGTGCTCTTGCAACTGTCGGTTACGGAACGGCATTAGGTGTTGTTCGTTCTGCTTTCGCAAATGATCCTACAATTCAAGTGTTTGCTGATGAAACTCGTCCTCGTCAACAGGGTGCAAGAATTACTACATTTGAACTTACAATGGACGGAATTCCGACAACTTTGATTACTGATGGTATGTGCTCATATTTTATGAAAAAAGGTATGATTGATATGGTTGTTGTCGGTGCGGATAGAATTGCAGCTAATGGCGATGCTGCAAATAAAATCGGGACTTATACAGTCGCAATTGCCGCAAAATACCATAATATTCCGTTTTATGTGGCAGCACCTTTATCAACAATTGATACAAATATTAAATCAGGTGATGAAATCGTTATTGAAGAACGTTCTCACGAAGAAGTTACACATATAAACGGCAAAATTATTTGTGCACCAGATGTTAATATTATAAATCCTGGTTTTGATGTTACTCCTGCTGAGCTGATAGCAGGTATTATTACTGAAAAAGGAATATTAAGACCTGATTATAAACAGTCAATCGCCAAAGCTTTTGAATAAATCGCTTTGCAAGTTATAACTAATTATTAATATGTTGTCATGAAAATCTTTTTCACATATAATTACTTTTAAAGTAGAGGTGAAATTAAGAAATTAATTTGAGAATATGGCAGGCTTGTCAGGGAGGGTGTAATGCATATAGAACATATAAAAAAAGTTGATCCTTTTGTTGCGGAACAAATTGAAAAAGAATTTGAAAGACAACAAAATACAATAGAGCTTATTGCAAGTGAAAATATTACATCCGAAGCTGTTATGGAAGCTTGCGGAAGCGTTTTGACAAACAAATATGCTGAAGGAAAACCACACAAACGTTTTTATAACGGGTGTGAACATGTCGATTTAATAGAAGAAATTGCTCAAAAAAGAGCATGCGAATTATTCCACATGGATCATGCAAACGTTCAACCTCACAGTGGCGCTCAAGCAAATATG
>USJT01000088.1 GCA_900555175.1 uncultured bacterium | reverse complement strand
TTGGTGTTTTTACCAATAAGAGAATTTTTAATTTCTACAAACGTATCAGAAGATTTAAAACCACTTGCAAAAGTAGCATCAGGCGGAGAAATTTCTCGTGTAATGCTTGCGATAAAATCAATTTTTGCACAAAGCGATGACATTGATACCGTAATTTTTGATGAAATAGATACAGGAATTTCAGGCAAAGCTTCGCAAAGCGTAGCTGATGAAATTGTAGAACTTTCAAAATATCATCAAATAATATTAATTACGCACCAACCTATAATTGCCTCACGAGCTAACAAACATTTCTATGTAAGAAAATCTCAAAGTGATGAAACAAAAGTTGATGTATATGTTCTCACAGGAGAAAATAGGATTAAGGCTCTAGCAGAGCTTGCAGGCGGTGAAATTAACGAGCAATCAATCGAATTTGCTAAATCTCTTATGTCTGTGTAATAAATATTACAAATTATTTAATTAAAAATTTCTTTATGCCTCCGGCGGGTCCTCCAGACAGGGGCACTTTTGGTGGCAAAAGTGCCTCAAAACCATCGGCACGCTGCACTCACTAATAATTTGCAAGGCTCAGTATTTAGGCGTGTAAACTCGCTTAAGCTCAAACAATACACGCCTTTGATACTTACTTCGCCTGCAATTATTGTTCATTTCACTATCGCCGAAAAGATGATTATACAAATCAATAAATAAATTATTTTTCTCTTAATAAATAAAAGGATGCTCAAAGCATCCTTGAATAATTTAATCTTCTATAAAATCACGAAAATGTTGAATTTCCTTCCTCTCTCTGATTTTGGATAATGCGGAATCCTCAAGCTGTCTTATCCGCTCTTTAGAATATCCCATTATCTCCCCTAACTGTTCCAATGTTTTCGGCATCTCTCCGTTAATACCGAAACGACAAGTTATAATCTTTTTCTCCCTCTCTGGCAAAGTTGATAATAAATCCTCAACACTTCCTTTTAACGCATTGTTTCTGGTCTGGATTTCAGGCGAGCGATATGATTTATCCTCAATATAATCCCCAATATTCAAATCATCAGTAACAGGAGTTTCAAGACTAATTGGCTCTTTCAATATAGATTTTTTTATTGTTGAAAGCTGCTTTGGCGTAATTTTTAATCTTTCCGCAACCTCAATATCAGAAGGCTCTCTTCCCAGCTCAAATGACAAAGTTGTATAAACCCTTTTAAACTTTCTTATTTTATCAGTCATGTGCACAGGAATACGGATTGTTCTTGAATTATTTGAAATTGCACGGATTATAGTCTGCTTTATCCACCAGGTTGCGTATGTTGAAAATCTGAAATTTTTTGAATAATCAAATTTTTCAGCAGCTTTAATCAATCCTAAAGAACCCTCCTGAACTAAATCCATAAAAAGAACACCTTGCCCAATATACTTTTTTGCAATACTTACAACTAATCTCAAATTTGCTTGAACAAGTTTACGTTTTGCAATTTCAGCATCACTTTTACAACCCTCTTTAATTTTCTTGCCTAATGCTTTTTCCTCTTTTGAATTTAATAATTTAACTTTTCCTATATCTTTTAAGTACATTTGTAAAATATCATCATCATTAGAAATAGAATTAAATGTTCTGGGTTCCTCAACCTCATCCAATTCTATAAATTCATTGTCAATCTGATATTCAGGCTTAAAATCCTTATACAAATCTTCTTCCATAAACTTTGTGTTCACCATCTGAATTCCTCATCTTCAAATATTAAACTAACCACACTTTTAATATTTTTGACGAAAGCATTTTAATTTTGTTGCATGCGCTGTTTTTGTGTAAAATATAAAATATGGGAATTATAAACGAAAAAGATTTTATAAAACGAATACAAAATTATTCAGATCAAGCATTTAAGCCGGGAGAACGAAAAGACTTAAACATACTTGATTCACATGATTTCAGGTACGTAAATTCAGGCGATTTTAAAGCAAACTTACACATTCATTCACAATATTCTGACGGAGAAATGAATGTTAAAGAGCTTCTCGAAATCGCAGAAAAAATGTCAGAAAAAAATCCTTATTTGCTAATTGCACTGACAGATCATGACACAATTGACGGATGCAAAGAAGTATCAAAATTAATTGATAACTACAAAAATGTAAATATTACTCTTGGGGTTGAGATTTCAACTGTCGGAATTAATTTTCCAAGCCAAGAAAAGCCTGTTCAAATACATCTATTGGTTTACGGAATAGACCCTAAAGATAAAAAACTTGATAATTATTTAAAAGAAAAACGTGAAGGGAAATTAGAGCTTGCAAAACAAACTATTGAGAAATTGAATGCAGCTTTGCCAAACTACAACTTTAATCTTGAAGAAGCATCAAAATGTCACATAATGATAAAAAAAGGTGAAGATGAAGTCGCACACCCGCTAAAAAAATATACTTCAGGCAAAATTCTTTTAAATTATTACCTTCCGAATGCTGATTTTTCATATGATTTACCGATAAAAAAATTCAAATATCTGTTTAAAGGCAAAGAACCTTATCACAGAATTTATAAAAAAGCTCTTGAAATGTATATAAATAAAGAATTGCCTGAAATTCCTGATTCAATCGAACAAAAAATTCAAACAGCTAGAAGAATTTACATGGCAGCACACCCGTCAATTGGCAAAATGCTAAAGCCTTTTTCATCTTTTGAAGATGCCGTTGAATTTATTTCAACACTAGATAACGGAGTCATGTCAATAGCACACCCTGCAAGAACTAAAGCCTATTGTCCTGAATTTTATACATATTTGTTTGAACACTTCAAAAAATTCGGAAAAAATAAAGCTCTGTTTTATGAAGGCAACTACCAATCATACGAAGGTGAATATTACCAAAAATGGGAAACAAAAATAAATGAAGCGGCAGCAAAATTTCATTTGCTAAAAACAGGAGGTCTGGATTCTCACGGTCACAGCATTATATCAAGATATCCTTGTTCTTAAAAATTTAAAGAGGAAAAGATGATAAGAAAACTTTTATTAATTTTAGTAATATTATTAACAACCCAAACAGTTATGGCAGATGAAGGCTACGTAAGTCCTGAAACTTATGCAGTAAACGAAGCTGACATGTTGGATTACACAAATGTTCCACCGCCTGAAAGACCAAATATTGACAATCTTGACAAACCAGTAAAAATAAAAAAACAAAAAGAACGAAAAGTTCGCGAAGAAAAACCAAAGCCCTACAAACGCGGGCCTGTTTATCACATGGCAAAATGGTGGACAGATGCCAGATATAAAAGAGAAGAACCTCATCATGGCACATTACATGAAATTAAAGTAAAACAACGTATGGAATATGAAAAACAACTTCTTGAAAAGCAAGAAGAAGAGGAACAACAAAATTCAAATTCATAAGAAAAAATTTATAAAAAAAATGGTTGACAATAAAATATGTTTCAGTTAATATAATTCTTGCGAAAGGGCGTTTAGCTCAGTTGGTAGAGCGCCTCCCTTACAAGGAGGATGTCAGAAGTTCGAGTCTTCTAACGCCCACCATAAAAAAAGAACCTGAAAAAGGTTCTTTTTTTTATGACTAAAAGGCGTTTTGATGACGAGAACTTCCAATATGCGAAGCATATTTAAAGAAGTTCGGCGCGAACGAACCGAGGCTGGAGAGTTTTAGCCAAGTGTTGTAAACACGACGGCAAAACACGGAATTGCCGTTAAACGCGAGTGAGCAAGAGGAGTCTTCTAACACCAAACATTTAAAGAAGAAACTGAAAAAGGTCTTTTTTTTAAGTTTATTTTATTTCTTTTTTGAAATCTGTATAAATTCTATTTGCCTTTTGAACACTTACAGTCTCATTTTGTGAAACTAATTTAGATACTTCTGATCTTAAATAATCATATCCATGCACAATAGGATTATTAAATGCGAATACATCTGAAGGATTTACCTGACTTGATTTGTGAATATCATCAGATGCAAATATCTTTCCACCAAGAACTGAAAGACAGTCATAATTTTTCTTATTAAAATGAACATAACATGCAGATAAAGATAAACCGTCATCGACCATATCCAATGCCTTTAATATATGGTTCATAGTATATTTTGTATCTTTTTCACATCCGGGTAAAATAAATACATCCAATCTGTCTTTTTCTTTAAATGAATCAGCAGAAAAAGCTTTAATTAAAGTCTCATAAATATCTTCAATATATGTTTTATTATAGACATGTGCTAAAAACTGTTTATTTTCTTTTTTATCTACAATTACAACTCCTGCACACTGAAGAAAATCCCTCGACTGTATCAAATCAGAAAAATCAGTTTTTATCCCCATTGAACCATAAGGATATTTCAATTGATCTATACTATAAGCAACATAATTTTTTTTATTTAATAAATTGCATGAAACATTTTCAAGTGGAGCACTAAAATAATTGCCTACTTTCAAATAATCTTTTGCAGATTTTTTTAAAGATAATTTAGGTTTTACAATTGATGAATTCGTCACTGTTGGAACCGCAAAAATTAATATTCGGGAAATATCCATAATATTGAGGGTTTAAATCTTTATTGTTATCAGAGTTATCAGAGTTTTCTGATTTTAATGTTTTGGCAGAAGTTGAAGATTTTATTAAATTTTTATTATAAAAATTATAACTTTGTAAAGATGAAATACGCATACTATTAGAAAAACTAAAAAAATTTTTTTTGCCATAACAGTTTTCTTATCGTATATTAAATTTATGCAAATAAATGATGTTATAACAGTTAAAATTGAAAAATTATCAAATTTGGCAAAAGGGATTGCAAGACATAACGGGCAAGTAATTTTTGTTGAAAAAGCTTGTCCTGATGATGAGATGAAAATCAAAATTACAAAGGTCAATAAAAATTTTGCAACAGCAACCCCAATAGAAATAATAAAACCTTCTATTCACAGAGTAAAACCATTCTGCCCGATGCAAAATGTCTGCGGTTCATGCCAGCTTCAATTTATAGATTATGACTATCAACTTGTATTGAAAAAACAAATTGTAGAAGACGCAATAAAAAACATCGGCAATATTGATATTCCTATAAACGATCCGATACCAAGTCCGCAAATTAAAGCTTTCAGGCATAAAATTCAATGTCCTGTATCTCAAACAAAAGTTTCTAAAAAAATTCTTATAGGTTATTACAAACCTCAAACCCATGAAATCGTAAATATAAAATATTGTCCGATACAACCTGAAATTTGCGACAAAGTTATTGATTTTATTAGAAATGCGGCGCAAGATTTTAAAATTACAGGTTATGATGAGAAAAAACATTTGGGCGATTTAAGACATATCGTAATAAGAAGCTCTGCATCTAACGGGAAACTCCTTGTAACTCTTGTAATAAATAATACAAAAATTCCTGATAAATTTACATCTTTGGCAAATGAAATCTACAATAAATTTGAAGATGTAAATGGTGTTTGCATAAATTTTAACAATAAAAAATCAAACGTAATTTTAGGCGAAAAAACACAATGCGTATGCGGAGAAGATTTTATTTATGAGAAA
>USJT01000087.1 GCA_900555175.1 uncultured bacterium | reverse complement strand
AGAAACAATCATGCCTGTATAAGGAACAGCAATTCTAATACAAGCAACAATTTTAGCAAACGTATCATCATCAATTCCGTTATCAAATGTTTCAGGATCAATATCATCTGCTCTTCTAATTCTTGGAACACTTATCGTATGAGGTCCAACTCCGAATGTAGCTTCCAAATGTTCTGCGTGCATTAACAAACCTGCAAATTCATATCTGAAAGATTCCAATCCGAATAAAACACCCAAACCGACATCATCAATCCCGCCTTGCATAGCTCTATCCATAGCTTCCGTATGGTATTTGTAATTATGTTTTGGTCCTGTCGGGTGAAGTGTTTCATAACTTTCTTTGTTATATGTTTCTTGGAACAAAATATAAGTTCCGATACCTGCTTCGTGTAATTTTCTGTAATTTTCAACTGTTGTAGCTGCAATATTAACATTTACACGTCTGATTGATCCGTTTTTATGTTTTATACCATAAATTGTCTTTATAGATTCTAAGATATATTCCAAAGGGTTATTAACAGGATCCTCACCTGCTTCTATTGCAAGTCTTTTATGTCCCATATCTTGAAGTGCTATAACTTCATTTTTAATTTCTTCCTGAGTTAATTTACGTCTTGGAATATGTTTATTTTTAGCGTGATAAGGGCAATATACGCAACCGTTTACACAATAATTAGACAAATACAAAGGTGCAAAAAGAACAATTCTGTTTCCGTAATAGTCTAATTTAATTTTTTTAGCAAGTTCAAAGATTTCATTATTCTTATCAGGATTGTCACAAGCTAAAAGAACGGAAGCTTCTTTATGTGTCAAGCCTTTTCCAAGCTTTGCTTTCTCTAAAATTTTGTCAATTACTTCAATATTATTTTTATTTTCATCTGCATATTTTAATGTATCAAGAATTTCTTCATGTGAGATAAATTCATCGGCATCATGTGATTTTGGATTATACATATAACTCTCCTCCCTAAGCATAATCATGATACAGCCGTAAAAAATAAATGTAAATAGTAATTATCTTTCAACAAACCCACCGCCAATTAAGTGCTTGTCATCTATATCATAAATAACACCTGATTGCCCGTTTGTAATAGAATTTACTGGTTCAGAAAATTCAATATCTGCAAAATCGTTGAATAATCTTACATGAGCTTTTTTATGCTCCATATTGTAGCGAATTTTCACCCAAGCATCAAATTCATGTTTTTCAACCGCATAAGTTAAATTCAAATTGTTAAGCTTACAATTTTTTCTGTAATTATCTTCTTCCCTGCCGACATAAACAATATTTTTAGCAGGGTTTATATCAATAACATACAAAGGATAAGGTGCTGCAATTCCGATACCTTTTCTCTGACCTATCGTATATTGATAACAACCGTTATGAACTCCCCATTTTTTACCTGTCAGAATATCAATAAAATCACCTTTATTTTCCCCAAGTTTTTCTGATAAGAATTTTTTTGTAGTCATCGGCCTTTGGATAAAACATATATCCTGACTTTCCTTAGAATCCTTTGGAGGTAAATCAAAATCTTCAGCAATCTTTTTTACCTCAGACTTTTCATAATGGTATAGAGGAAATATAGTTTTTGATAACTGTTTTTGTCCTAAACGATATAGAAAATATAACTGATCCTTATGTTCATCTTTTGCAGGATAAAGTTTATACACTCCATCAACGCATCTGATATCAGCATAATGACCTGTTGCAAAAATATCCGCATTTAATTTATTAACAGCGTAATCAAAAAGCACTCCCCATTTTATAAACTGATTACATACAATACATGGGTTTGGAGTTTTCCCTGACTTATAAGAGTTTATAAAATAATCTATAACTTTAGAGCTAAATTCATCTGTCACATCACAAACATAATGCTCAATACCAAGTTTATCAGCCACTTTTTTAGGATTTTCTGCAACGACATCAGATGATTTTACCATCTTTCCTGTCAATCCTATTACATCATACCCCTGTTGTTGTAAAAGAAGTGCGGTTACAGAACTGTCAACTCCGCCGCTTAATGCAACAACTGCTATTTTTCTTGTAGTCATAAATTAATTATAACTTAAATATTTTTTATAGTAAAATAAAACTAAAGGAGAGAAGTATGAATAAAGAAATTAAAGCAGTAATTCTTGCCGCAGGTAAAGGCACAAGAATGAAATCAAATACACCGAAAGTTTTGCATAAAATATTTGAAAAACCGCTTTTAGGCTATGTATTAGATAATGTAAAAAATATAACAAATGAATCATTTGTAATCGTAGGACACCACGCAGAAGAAGTTACAGAATTTGTAGAAAAAAATTATAAATCAGCTAAAACAGTTCTGCAATCACCTCAACTCGGAACAGGTCATGCAGTGTCTATGGTATGTCCTGCATTAGAAAACTTTGACGGACAAGTAATTATATTATGCGGGGATACTCCACTAATTACAGAAGAAACATTGAAAAAATTTGTAGATTACCACAACTCTAATAATTCTGACTTAACAGTTATGAGTACAATTTTTGATAACCCTACAAATTATGGAAGAATTATAAGAGAAGCTGACAATTCTCTAAAATGTATAGTTGAAGAAAAAGATGCAACACCTGATCAAAAAGCCGTAAAAGAAGTTAACGCAGGAATTTATTGTCTTAACTGGGGAAAAATTAAACCTGCATTTTCTCAACTGACAAGCAACAACGCTCAAGGAGAATACTACCTTACAGACATTATTGCTTGGGGCAAAAAGAATAATCTTAATGTTAACGCATATATCCTAGAAAACAGCGATGAAATTTACGGTATTAATTCAAGAAAGAATTTGGCTGAAGCTACAAGAATAATGAATGAAAGAAAATTAAATTCATTAATGGATAATGGAGTTACAATTGTAGCTCCTTCATCCACCTGGATTTCAGAAGATACAGAAATCGGTGCTGACACAACAATTTACCCATCAACTTATATAGAAGGTAAAAATAAAATCGGTAAAAATTGCAAAATCGGGCCTTGTGCACACCTTAGAGGCGATGTTGAAATAGATGACAACTGCAAAATCGGGAATTTTGTAGAAGTCAAAAAGGCGAAAATAGGTCATAACACAAATGCAGGCCACTTAAGCTACATAGGTGATAGCGAATTGGGTTCTCACATAAATATTGGAGCAGGCACAATCACCGCAAATTATGATCCGATTACAAAAACAAAAAGTAAAACAGTCTTAAAAGACAACGTAAAAATTGGCTCAAACACTGTACTTGTAGCTCCTGTTGAAATCGGTGAAGGTACAAATATCGGAGCCGGAAGTGTTATCACCAAAAATATCGGCGAATGGGCACTTGGATTAACTCGTGCACCTTTGAGAATTATCGAAAACTGGGTTAAAAAGAAAATGTAACCCGTATGTAAATTAATACAAATTTGAAGATTTTTAAGGCGGGAATTTCTCCCGTCTTATTTATGCTAAAATTTACTTATGACAACCAAAGAAATAAAATGGACAATGTTTGTAATAACAGCAGTCGGCAACGTTATTGCCATGCTGGATTCTACAACAGTAAATCTTGCATTATACCCCATGTCCGTTGACCTTCATGTTACTATGGGTCAAATTCAATGGGTTATGATTGCATATATGCTTGTTTTAACCGTATTCTTACCGTTTTTTGGCAAGCTCGGCGATATATTTCCGAAAAACAAGTTATATATGACAGGATTTTCAATGTTTGCACTTGGTGCTTTGCTGAACACTACTGCTCACAACTTTGGGCTTTTAATTGCTTACAGATGCCTTGAAGCTCTTGGTGCATCTATTATGCTTTCAAACGCTCAAGCTATTATTACAACTATTTTTAAAAATGAACGCAGAGGAAAAGCTCTCGGATTAAACGGTTGTCTTGTTGCAATAGGCGGAATGAGCGGGCCGGCACTCGGTGGAATTTTGCTAAACTACTTTGGCTGGCATTCTGTATTTATTCCATGTATTCCAATAGCTATTGCAGGTGCTTTTTATGCATACAAATTTTTGCCGCATCATGCAAAAACTGACAGAAAAAATTTCAAATTTGATTACAAAGGGTTTATATATTTTACAATAAGCTTATTTGCACTACTTCTTGCAATCTCTGAAGGTCACAGTTGGGGTTGGAATTCGCTAAAAATTATCGTTTTAGGGATAATAACTTTGATTTTCGGAGTCCTATTTTATGTCAGAGATCATCATATAAATTACCCGCTTATTGATTTTTCTCTGTTTAAAATAAGACCTTTTACATTCGGAAACCTTGGAGTTATGACATCATATATGGCAATGTACACAAACAGTATTCTTTTGCCGTTTTTCCTTCAAGAAATCTTAAAATATAATCCGCTTGTAACAGGGCTTTTAATCCTACCGTATTCACTTACACTTTCAATGATTGCACCTGTTGCTGGAAGATTGTCAGGCAAATATGGAAGCAGATACTTAACCATTGCAGGCCCGACAGTTTATTGTATCGCACTTTTAATGTTTACTCTTTATGATAAAAATGTTGCAATGTGGCAAATCGTTCTGGCTTCAGGAATTATGGGAATAGGTAACGGACTTTTCCAATCACCTTCAAACAACGCAATTATGACCTGTGTACAGCACGGGCATGTCGGATTGGCATCAGGAATTCTTGCTCTTTCAAGAAATATGGGTAACATTCTTGGAGTTGCTGTTACAATTACACTTTTTGAAACATTCAGAAAAATATTTCTTGACGCAGGAAATGTATATGACACAGCATTTTTAACAGCATACAGAACAACAATGTGTTTTGGTATATTTTTCGGACTTTCCTGTCTGACATTTGCATTTATCGCTTATAAAAAGGATTAATAAAATTTCAAACAAGTTTATGTAAACATTGTAAATAAAATAATAGCCAAAATTTTAATTTTGAAGTATTATAAAAGTAACAAAGGGGATTTATAATCGTGGAAAAAAATTTAAACAATGATATGACAATAGGAATACCTCGCGGAATGTCCTTTTATCACAATTACCCATTTTATTACGGATTTTTTACTGATCTTGGGATAAAAATAGTATTATCAGACATGACAACAAAACAGACAATGTCCAGAGGTTCATCTCTCGTTGTTACCGAAACATGTTTACCGATAAAAGTTTACATCGGGCATGTATTAAATTTGATTGACAAAGGTGTTGATAAAATATTCGTACCTTCTATTCAATCAATTGCACCAAAAATTTATAACTGCTCAAAAATCAGAGGATTGCCTGATTTGGTTAGAAACGTTGTAAAAAAAGATTTTACAATGATTGAAGCAACTCTTGATAAATCAGAAAAAAATCAAGGAATTTATGAATTTTTGAAAGAAATGGTTGCTCCATTTGGAATTACTGATATGGAACGTATTAAAAAAGCTTCTAAAGCAGGCTGGAGAACTTATAACAACTTCCATATTATGTCAAAATCGGGTATGAGCTATAAAAAAGCTATGAATTATGCTCTACAAGGAAAAGTATTCATTGAAAATCAAACAAAAGAATATCCTATTTCAATTGCTTTAATATCACACGGATATAACATTTTTGATGAAAGAGTT
>USJT01000086.1 GCA_900555175.1 uncultured bacterium | reverse complement strand
AAATCGCCTGAAGCAATAGTATTAGCAACACGTCTGAACATATCAGCAGGTGTTTCAACACATTTCCCTTCTTTATCTCTTTTCAAATACCTTTTTTCAAGAACTTTAATCGCATTTTCGGATAAATCTAATTTATCCATACATGTGGAATCCGTCACATTAACCTCCCCTTGTTTATTTATTAAAATTTTCAAATACCATGCTTGTTCTATAATTTTACACCAACAATGATAAGGCATGGTAAAATCTGTTACAAAACTTTTACGAAACGTTACAGGAATTATACATATAGACATGTTTATAATATAATATTTTTGAGGAAAAACAATTGAAACATTCAAAACTTACAGCCCTGATATTTTTAGCGCTAATTTTAGGTGTTATTGTAGGTCATTTTGCCCCGGATTTTGCGGTAAGAATGAGACCTTTTGCAGTAATTTTTCTTAGAATGGTAAAAATGATTATTGCACCATTGTTATTTGCGACATTGGTTGTCGGAATTGCAGGTCACGGAGATGCAAAAAGACTTGGTAAAATCGGGCTTAAAACAATTATTTACTTTGAAGTAGTAACTACACTTGCCTTGATAATCGGTTTGACTATGGCAAATATTTTTAAACCGGGTATCGGATTTGTAACCAGAAACACTCCGCATGCAATCCATATGCAAGAAGCAGGACTTATGGCTGCAACTCAAGCTCACACATCTATTAGTGAAATGGTTACAAGCATATTCCCGACAAGTATTATTGACGCAATGGCTCAAGGAAATTTATTGCAAATCGTAGTATTTTCAATATTTTTCGCACTTGCAATGGTCGCTGTCGGTAAAGCCGCAAAACCTGTTGTCGATATATTAAATTCAGTTTCTCAAATAATGTTTAAATTCACCGAATATGTAATGTATTTTGCACCTTTAGGTATTTTCGGCGCAATTGCATCAACAATCGGCGCAAACGGATTATCCGTTTTAAAAAGCTATTTCAAAGTAATCGGTGCAATGTATTTTGCTTTAGCAATATTTGTACTTTTAGTTCTTTTTATTGCTTGCAAAATTGTAAAAATATCATTACGGAATTTGCTTAGAGCAGTGCAAGAACCTGCACTATTAGCTTTCACAACAGCAAGTTCCGAAGCAGCTTTTCCTAAAGCTATGGAAATTATGGAAAGTTTTGGTGTACCGAAAAATATTGTAGGATTTGTAATGCCGACAGGATATACATTCAACCTTGACGGAAGCACTATTTATCTTGCAATGGGAGTTTTGTTCTCCTCTCAAATTGTCGGAATACATCTTGATTTAAACCAGCAAATAATTATTATGCTTGCATTAATGCTTACAAGTAAAGGGATTGCAGGTGCGCCTCGTGTAGCATTAATCGTTCTTGCAGGAACTTTGGCAAGCTTTAATATTCCAATTCTCGGGGTTGCAATTCTTTTAGGAATAGACCAAATCCTTGATATGGGCAGAACTGCTATAAACCTTGTCGGTAACTGTGTTGCCACAGTTGTTATTGCACGCTGGGAAAACGTTTTTGATTATAATAAAATGAACGAATTTGTAAGACTTTCTCAAGAAGAAAGCCTTGGTAATGATTTACATAAAACATTAGAACAATTTAAAGAAGGATAATTTATTATGGCTAACGAAACAAGTACAAAAACAGAGTACAAAGATACTTTAAATCTTCCTCAAACTACTCTTGCGATGAGAGCAAACGCAACTGTCAGAGAACTGGAAATTCAAAAATTTTGGGAAGAACATGATATTTATAACAAAATTATAAATAACCGTGACAAAGCAAATAAATTTATTTTACATGACGGACCTCCATATTTAAGCTCTGAAAAAATCCACGTTGGTACCGCTCTTAATAAAATCCTTAAAGATATTTTATTGAAATATAAAGCTCAAGCAGGATATTATACCCCTTACGTTCCGGGTTATGACGGACACGGGCTTCCTATCGAAAATAAGGTTGTTAAAAATATAAAAGGCGGAAGAAATGCCGTAACTCCTTATGAATTAAGACAAAAATGCAGAGAATTTGCTCATAAAAGTTTAAAAGGACAAGAAAGCGAATTTAAACGTCTTGGCGTTCTTGGTGATTGGGAACACCCTTATTTGACTATTGCTCCTGAATTTGAAGCTGAACAGGTTAGAGTTTTCGGAGATATGTACAAAAAAGGTTATATTGAAAAAGGTTTGAAACCTGTTTATTGGTGTGCATCTTGCGAAACTGCTCTTGCTGAGGCTGAAGTTGAATATGCCGATCATACATCAACATCAATTTATGTAAGATTTAAGTTCGATGAAGAAAGTACAAATAAATTACATGATAAATTTGGATTCCTTTCTTCTTGTACAAAAGATATTTATTCAATAATTTGGACAACAACTCCTTGGACAATTCCTTCAAATATGGCAATAAGTATGCACCCGAGATTTGAATATACATTCTTTGAATATAACAATGATGTATATGTTGTTGCTCAAGAACTTTTAGGCAGTTTCTTATCTGATGTTGAATGGGATGAAAAAGATATTAAAGTATTAGGCTCATGTACAGGTCAAGATTTGGAATTGTTAAATACAAAACATCCTTTGGCAGATAGAAAATCTCCAATAATTCTCGGAGAACACGTTACATTGGATGCAGGTACAGGTGCAGTCCACACAGCTCCGGGACATGGTCTTGAAGACTATGAAGTAGGATGTAAATACGGTATTGAAGTATTTTCACCATTAGATAGCAAAGGTGTTTGGACAGATGCCGTAAAAGATAAAGATTTGGAAGGCGTTCCTTATTACAAAGGAAATTCAATCGTTATTGAAAAACTTCAAAACTGCGGTGCACTTTTGAAAGCTCAAGATATAAATCACAGTTACCCTCACTGTTGGAGATGCAAAAATCCTGTAATCTACAGAGCTACACCTCAATGGTTTGTTAAAGTTGACAAATTCAGAGATAAAGCTTTGGAAGAAATTAAAAAAGTAAAATGGATTCCAGCAGGCGGTGAAGCAAGAATTTCAAATATGGTTGCAGGCAGAACTGATTGGTGTATTTCTCGTCAACGTGCTTGGGGTGTACCAATTCCTGTATTCTATTGCGAAGAATGCGGCGAAGTAATTGTTAACGATGAAACTATTGAAAATGTTGCTAAAATCTTTGAAAAAGAAAGTTCTGATGCTTGGGTTAAATATTCAGTTGATGAACTTTTACCTCAAGGTTTTAAATGCCCTAAATGCGGCAAAACTCATTGCTTCAAAAAAGAAAATGATATCATGGATGTATGGTTTGATTCAGGTATCACTTGGCGTGCAGTTGTAAACAAACGTTCAGATGTGCTTGGTAAAACTCCTGTTGAAATGTACTTGGAAGGCTCAGACCAACACAGAGGCTGGTTCCAATCATCACTTTTAACATCTGTTGCAACTCAAGGTATTGCTCCATACAAATCAGTTTTAACACACGGTTTTGTATTCGGAGAAGACGGAAGAAAGATGTCAAAATCATTAGGTAATTACATCAGACCTGATGAAATTATCAAAACTTACGGCGCAGATATTTTAAGATTGTGGGCTGCTTCAGTTGATTACAGAAATGATACAAAAATCGGTAACAACATAATTAAACAGCTTGCTGAAATATTTAAGAAAACAAGAAATACATCAAGATTTTTGGTTGGAAACCTATTTGACTTCGATCCAAAAACTGATTATGTAAAATATGAAGATTTGAAAGAAATTGATAAATTCGCACTTCATAAATTAAATCACTTAATCCAAACTGTAACCGAAGCATTTGATAATTATGAATTCTATAAATACTTCCAACAATTACAAAACTTCGCAGCAGTTGATTTAAGTTCATTCTACTTAGATATCGTAAAAGACAGATTATACACGGCAGGTAAAAAATCTCTATCACGTAGAGCTTGCCAAACTGTTTTGTATGAAACATTACAAACATTGGTAAGAATACTTGTTCCTGTTATGCCACATCAGGCAGAAGATATTTGGATGAGCGTTCCTGAATGTCAAAAAGACGGATTGGAAAGTATCTTACTATCAAGCTGGCCAAAAGCCAAACCTGAATGGACTAATGAAAAATTAGAAGAAGATTTTACAAAAATCCTTAAGGCAAGAGAAGTTGTAACCCGTGCAATAGAACCTCTAAGAGCAGAAAAACGAGTCGGAAGCTCTTTAGAAGTAGCAGTTTACGTAAAAGCAGATGATGACAGTGTATTAAAAGCAAATGAAAATGAATTATGTAATATATTTATCACATCTCAAGCTTACGTAACAGATGAAAAACCTGAAAATGTATTAAATGAATATACAGAAGAAGGTTACACTGTTTGGGTTGTAAAAGCTGAAGGCGAAAAATGCGCAAGATGCTGGAAATACAGAAAACTAAATTCAAACGGCATCTGCTCAGAATGCGAAGAAGCTGTAAAATAAACTTAAACTTAAAATATATAAAATAATCCCTTCCCTATAAATTAGAGAAGGGATATTTTTATGAAAAAATTTGAAAAATCTTTTGTAAATATTTTGTAACATTTTTAGATAAGAATTTAAAGATTTAGCATAACAATGCCGTAAACATGACTAAAGGAACTATTTGAAAGGAAATAAGCTTTACAATCAGAAACTGAAAGCTCATACCAAAACTTACGGAAAGGGTAAAAACTATGGGAATGGCAGCATCACAAGCAAGATTATTAAGCATAACAGCCAGACTGACCAACAATGAAAATACAGGTCAGAGTATTTCCTATTCAAAACAACGTTTGGCAGATCAAACTCAACAGATTACAAACGAATACAATGAAGCTCTTTCTTCAACAAAATTAACTGTCTTAACAGGTTTTAACGGAGCAGAAGCAACATATTCTGACATTTCTTATAACCTAATGACAGGTTTGCAAATGGCAGAAAACACTAAACAATATATCGTAACTGATACAAAAGGAAGAATTTTAGTAACAGAAGAACTTGCAAACGCTTATAAACAATCAAGCGGTAATTATAACCAATTCTTAGCAAACTTGGGATATTCTCAATCTGACATGACTGTACAAAATACAGCAACATTATCAGAAAATGATAAAATTAATGCAGCAACCAAACTTCATGAAGCTTGGGATAAATACTTTGCAACAGTTGGAATTAACCTTGGTAACGTTGAACACGACGGCTACTTAGAAGAATTCAAATGGAACAACACTTGGAGTACAAACGAACAAGGTAAATACTTAGATAAAAACGGCAATGTAATTGATACTTCAGGCAAAACAGCTGATGAAATTGCAGCAATTTTACAAAATCAAGGCTACTCATTTGTTGGAAGCGGCTATACAAGCTATATCTTAATAAATGCAGACGGTCAACCAATTGATGAAAACGGCAACATTTTATACAAAACAAATGCAGACGGAAATGTTGTAAATGCTGACGGAGAAGCAGTTGATAAAGATACATATTCTGAAGATGTAGCAAAAAATCCAAACTATGAATTAAAATACGTTGATAAAACAACAGGTAATGTAGTCGGATTTGATGCATATTCAGCTGACATTACAACAAACAGCAAGTAC
>USJT01000085.1 GCA_900555175.1 uncultured bacterium | reverse complement strand
AAAAGGCTTGCCCCGATACTTCCGATAATTATAAATAATACAAGGATAAACGGATTATGAGCTAAAGCCGAAAGCGGGATAAATATTGAAGATAAAAAGATACCCCAAAATATGAATGATCTTTTTACGATATTATCTGCAAAATAGCCAAACAACGGCTGCAATAAAGATGAAAAGATATGAGAAATTGTTAATATAATAGTTGCAACCGCCATTGATATACTTATTTTAGCCGCAATAAAAGGCATAATCGGATTTAATACGCCTGTATAAATATCATTAATAAAATGTGCACCGCTTAACCAGAATAGTGCTTTCTTATTTTGGGGTAAATTTTCTTTCATACAACTATTTAAGGATAAATAAAAGGTTAAATCAATATTTCAAGTTTTTATCTTTATAAAAAATAACAATCATTAATATTACAGCAAAAATAATTAAGATAAGTGACATAAGTTGTGCAACAGGAATTCCGCCAATATTAAGTACGCTGTCAATTCTTAAATGCTCAACAAAAATTCTTACAAATGAGTACATTATCAAATATGAGCAAGCCAAAATTCCTGGATATTTAGACAATTTTTTAAAAAGCGACAAAAGAATTATAAAAATAATTAAATCCAAAATACTTTCATACAAAAATGTCGGATGAAAATATTGATAATCCATAAATTGAACAGGTCTGTGCTGAATAGGGATATACAATTTCCAAGGAAGGTTTGTAGGCGTTCCAAAAGCTTCTGAATTGAAGAAATTTCCCCATCTTCCAATGCATTGTCCCAAAGATGTTCCGCATAAAAAAACATCAATAAGCTTTAAAAACGAAAGCTTATAAATTTTAGCAAAACAATATAAAGCCAAAATTCCGACAATAATCATTCCATGTATAGACAAACCACCTTGTCTTATATAAAAAATTTCTGTCGGATGCTGTAAATAATAAGAATAATTTACACAACAATAATACAAACGAGCACCAACAATACCGATTATTATAATCAAAGGTGCAAAATCAATTATATTTTTAGCTTTTTCTCTATCGTAGAATTTTTCATATAACAAATAAGAAGTGTAAACACCTACAAAAATTGCAACAGCAAGAATTATTCCGTAATAATAAACAGAAAAGCCTAAAAAACTAAATGCGACATCACCGGGGGATTGAAACATAACTACTTAACCGTATATTTTGCTAAAAGCATCTCAAGCTCTTTTACTTTATCTTCAATATAAGCTCTGTCATCATTAGTTTCGTTTTTATCCAAATACAATCTGTAATCAGAAATCGCATTACCTAAAAGCGATGTAAGTATTTTTTTACTGCTTTGTGAAAGCTCTTTATTTTCAGCTTGAGAATTGTCATCAGCTTCCTGTTCAGTTTCAGAAGCCTTTTGGATTGTATCATCGTCATTTACTATAACTTCACCTGATATAATATCTTTTGCGAGATTTTCTTCGCAAACAGCAAGCGAATAGTAAGCATCAGGAAAATCAGGATTTAATTTTATAGCATCATTATAAGCCTGAATAGCATTTGAATAATCTTCAGCCTTAGTATAAGCAACAGCAAGATTATAACGAGTTTCAAAAATACTTCCGTCTAAATCAACACTTGATTTCAAACGTTCAATAGCAGAAGCATAATCTCCTTTGTCCATAAAATCTTTTGCTTTATTATTAAGTTCTTGTACTGCGAAATTATTTATACAAGCTGTTGATACAACAGAAATAAACAAAATCGCTGCTAGTAAAAAAGCTTTTTTCATGCTATAATCAACCTCATAAAATTATTTGTAATATTTATTATAAAATAATCAAAGAAATTTGGCAAATCTTTATAATTAAAGTTACAAATAGGAGAATATGAGGGTAAAATATGTCAGAAGACAAAGTTATTAAATTAGGAGCCAAAAGAGAAAAAACAGCTGAACACAATCATCATGAACATAAAGAAGATGATCTTGTATATTGCAGTTTTTGCGGAAGACCGAATACACAGGTTTTGAAAATGGTTCAAGGTCCGGGTGTTAATATCTGCTCTGAATGTGCCATGATTGCTGTTCAATATTTAATTTTAAATGACAGAATGCCATCGGCAGAAGCTCAAGCAATCCTTGATGCTTTTTGGGGAAAGGCTCGTAAATGATGGATATTAATGGGTTAAATCCATTTGAAATAAAAGCGGAGATAGGCAAAATCTTTGATACCTTAAAAGGTGTTAAAGATTTTGAGAATTACGCAATTCATTTTCACACACTTGACTTGCAAAAAGACAAAACTATAATTGTAAAACTGCTTTTTAAAGAGATAAATAACCCAAAGCATAATGCGGCATTATTAAAATTTATGTTGCTAAGATATTGCACAAATGAAGTTTTGAGTGAACATCTTTGGAATATAATTAAAAATTCAATGAGTTCAAATCAGGCAAAAATCTTTGCACTTGACCTTTTAAGAGATATTGATACAAATTGGTCTTATGAAGAATGTGGCAAATATCTGGATAATCCTGATGAACTTGTTGAATCAGATACTAAAAAAATTCTTGATAATGCACTTGCAAACCCAGAAGTTCAAATTGACTTTTTAGACTTTTTAAGCTCACTTGATGAAAATGATAAAATTATTCTTTTAAAATCATTAGGCGACGATTATGATAAAGATGAGCTTGCAAATATGCTTGTTCCGGTGTTTTTATCAATGCCATATTCAGAAACAGGCAAAACTGCACTTGAAATATTAGGTAATTCAAAATCTCAACTTGCATATCACGCTCTTCATAGTGCATTGAATTTTGTTGATGAATCTCTTGTTCCTTCAATCAAGAAAAATCTGTCTATTCTAAAACTTGCAGGGATTAGAGAAGATAATTCACTAAAATTTTACAAAAATATTCTAAAGGATTCAAAGCCTTACAAATTCTGCATAACCTATCCTGACGGACACGGAAATCAAGCAGTTATTATATCACGACTTACAAAATCAAAAAAAGTTCAGTTTGTTGCGATAGTAATTGACGATTACAAAGGAATTCGTGATTGTTTCGGGTTTAATGAGATTACACAATTTGAATGTAATGCAATAATAGAAAGATTTTACAGAGGTCAAAGAGCACTGGATTTAGAGCCTGAAGTTTTAAAATCAATTCTTGAGCAGGCTGAAAAATTGTCAAATCACAATATGCCTTATGAATATATATGCTGGAGAAACTTACTTGCAGATATTGAAGCAAAGCCATTAAAGCTTAATTACAATATAAAACAGCTTTCAAAAGATGAATTTGAAAAAATCTTAAAATATGATTTTACGGATTACTTGTGTTTGAACAGCACTTATAGCGATGAATTTGAAGAATTTATAAAAAATATTGATACAATTCCATCAAAAGATTTTGAAAAATATATTGATGAAAATCTTGAAAATGTATTTTACCCTGAAGAATACAGAGTTTGGACAAAAAGAATTTTAAATTGTTCACTTCTTAAACACCTTTCAGGTGATGAAAAAGCTGCACAAAATTTGTATAACTTATATAATGACAAAAAATTAATAAGAGAACTGTTCAAAAACATTCTGCGAAAAAGCATTTATGAATACTATTTTGCACAAAAAAATACAGAAAGAATTAAAGATATAGAAGATATGTGGGTAAAATAAAATGTATAAAGTAATGGCATTAGATATAGGAACAAAAAGAATAGGAGTAGCACTAAGCGATTATCTTTTAGTGCTTGCGAAAGGTCATTCCTGCATACCAAGACAACCGGAAGATAAAGCTTTAGAAGAAATAAATAAAATAATAAAAGAAAATAACGTAAAAAAAGTTGTAGTCGGAGTTCCCTACAATATGGACGGAACTCTTGGCGATCAAGCTAAGGATTGTAAAGATTTTGCATCAAAAATTCAAAATATTGAAATTATCTATGAAGATGAAAGACTTACATCAGACACTGCAGAAGAGAATTTGCGAGCAAAAAAAATTGACTTTAGAAAAAATAAAGGACTTGTTGATATTGAAAGTGCTTGTATTATACTTGAACAATACCTTGCAAGATGTTAAAATTTAATTTATCATAATAATAAAGAAAGGAAAAATAAAAAATGGCAGATGAAGATCAAATAATTGAAACAATTGACGAAAACGGCAACGTAATCAGATTTGAATTATTCGATATCGTTGAAGTTGATGAACAGGAATATGCACTTTTGTTACCTGTTGACGAAGAAGAAGACGATGAAGTTGTTCTTATGAGATTGTCCAAAGACGGTGATGAATACTTGTTTGAAACAATTGACGATGATGAAGAATTCGACAGAGTTGCAGAATATGTTGAAAATATGGAAGATGAAGACGAAGACGAGGAATAGATTTTGTTTGAAAGATTTACGGAAAAAGCAATAAACGTCGTAAGTACATCTCAAAAATTAGCAAAAGAATCGGGAGCAGCAAAAGTTGCTCCGGAACATCTTTTGCTTGCTCTTTTTGATGAAGCAAAAGGTATTTCGTTAAAAATATTTAAAACTTACGATATTACACATGAAAAGCTTGAAGAAGAAATAAAGAAATATATTCCGATTCATACAACGGCAAATATCAAACAGCCAAACCTTCCGTTTGACAATGAATATAAGGAAATTTTAAAGAAAACTCTTGATTTGGCAAATAAATCAGGGCATCAAACAATTCTTTATGAACACTTATTTCTTTCCGTAATCTCAGATAAAAAATCAAACAATGTTAAAATCCTTGAAGATTTAGGATTCGATATTTATAAATCAAAATCACTTTTGGAAAAACTTGTCCAAAAGAAGATAAAACGCCTTTATCACCCTGAAATTGATGAAGATAAAAATAACGAAGAAAATAAAGCAAAAGAAACAGATAATATCTTTAACAGCAAAGAATCAGAAAAAGTATTTGAACGTGCTGTTGCAAAATTATCAACATCAAATTACGAAATACTGGGTACAGAACAAATTATTTCTTCAATACTTGAAGATAAAGATTCTGAACTTTCTAAAATATTTGAACAATACGGAGTTACAAGTGAAAACTTTGAAGAAAAACTTGCTAACATCCAATCAAGACAAGCTGAATATGAAGGCAGACAAATTATATTTACGCCAAATGCCTTCAGAACTATGAATATGGCATTAGAAACAGCAAAAGAACTTGGTTCATCAGTTGTTTTACCGGAACATATAGTTTTAGGACTTTTGAAAACCAAAAGCGGTATTGCATACGATATATTAAAAGAATTAAAAATTCAGGATAACGAGCTTGCTCGAAGCATTATAAAACCGATAGAAAAACAAATGCCTGAGACTTTGACAATTTTAAGACTTGCAAAAGAAGAAGCAAGAAGGTTAGGTCGAAATATTGTCGGAACAGAAATGTTTTTATTAGGTATAATCGGAGAAGGCACAGGTATTGGCGGACAGGTGCTGGCAGAACTTGAAATCACTATGAAGGATGCAAGAGCTGTTGTTGAAAATATGATAGGCTTTGGTAACGAGTATTATGATAAAGAAATAGTTTTTACCAAACGTGCAAAACGCGTACTTGAAACAGCTTGGGAATTGGCTAAAAAAGATCACAAAGAAAAAATTGAATCAGCTCACATGCTTCTTGCACTAACAACCGAACCTGATT
>USJT01000084.1 GCA_900555175.1 uncultured bacterium | reverse complement strand
TAAAGCTGCGGAATTACTTAATATTGAGAAGAAGAAGATTCTGCCTGCGGCATTAAAATACCCGCCACTATTTGCACTAAAACCTGAAACAATATTGAATAACGCTAATAAAACAGCAGATTTACTAAATGTAGAGCCGAAAAAATTTATACCTGCAGCTTTAAAACAACCACAATTATTTGCACTTAAGCCTGAAACAATTAAAGATAATATCAAAACAACGGCAAAATTACTCAAAATTAAACCGGAAGAGATTATACCTGCAGCTTTAAAACAACCGACCCTATTTGCTCTAAAACCGCAAACTATTAAAGATAATATCAAAGCAACAGCAAAATTACTCAAAATTAAAACACAAGACTATATACAAGCAGCTCTAAGACAACCACCACTATTTTATCAAAAACCACAAACCATTTTGAATAATATTAATAAAACTGCAGAATTACTCAAAATTGACCCTGAAATATATAAATCAGCAGGACTTAAACAGCCTCAAATATTCTATTACAAACCGACAACTATCGCAGATAATATTAATACTACTGCCAAACTATTAAACATTGAACCTGAAAAATTCCTTCCAACAGCATTAAAACAACCTTCACTATTTGCTCTAAAACCTGAAACAATAGTAAAAAAAGTGAGAATTGTTCAATACTACAAACAAATTCAAAATAAAAATGCTGATAAAATTATAATTTCAGTGCAATCAGACAGCAATTTGTATAACAGAATTCTAAATTATTTAGTAAAAAGCGCTGATAATCTAAAAACAATCATTAATAAAAGCGAATTTGTCGATTATTTGAAAGAAAGCAATAAAATATACAATTTTGAAATTCCTTGGAATGAGCTTTCAAATGAATTTGTTCAATATGCACAAGAATTTGCAGAAAAACATATCGGGAAAAAGATTTTTAACTTTAAAATAAAATTTTAAATCTATTTAATTAATAATAAATTATCTGAACTTATAAAAAAGCATTATTAATTTATTGTTACATATTTGTCATTCTGTTTAATTAGGTTTTAAATATTAATATAATTGAAGTTTATTTATAATAAGCAACTTTATGGATATTAATACATTATGCCCCAATTAAACATAAATGAAATAAGAAGTTTGAAGTATGCAAGACAATATTTTCATGATTGTTATTTGGTAAGTTCTTTACATGCACTTGCTCAAAGTTCTAATGGCGTTAAAGTATTGCAAAAAAATATCACAAGAGATGGTACAAATTATAATATTCAATTCGACGGATTAGGAAAGAAATTTAGCGTAAGTCAAGATGAATTTAACAAATTGGACTTTGTTGACAGATATTGTAATCCGAAACCGCCCAAAGAGCCTTATAATCCTATATTACAGGCAATTGAAATTGCTATGGGCAAATTAATATCAGCATACCCGTCAAAAAAAGCCATAACCTGCCGTCTTGCAAAATGTATGGAAAAATTTGAATATAATTATCCATCAAATTTTTTAGAATTATTTACAAATAAAAAACCTCGTACAATAAATGAACAAAGCATAAGTATGAAACTGGCTTCTAAAAAAGATCAAGCAATGGATTTGTTTGAAAAGCTTGATAAATCTCCTTCAGGGAACAGCTTTGTTGTAGGAACAGGAATTAAACTATTTTCAAAACTGCCTGATTGTCATGTATTTGTCCTCAAGAAAGTAGATTTAAAGAATGATAGAATTTATATTCTTGACAACAGAGAAAAGAAATTAATTACTTTATCTGTAAAAGATGCTCTAAATAATTTGAAATTTATAACAGGATATTTTAATAAGGATTTAAAATAGATATACAAAATCTTTACATTTCTTAAAAAACATCTGGAAGAAATCCTAAAAATAATTTAAAATGTAAGTAGGTTTTGAGGAGTTTAATATGAAAAGATTTAAATTTATTTGGTTGTACATTGTTGCAATCGTAGCATCTTTGGGCGGATTATTATCAGGATATGACACAGGTGTTATATCAGGTGCTCTTTTATTCATTAACGAAAGCTGGGATTTATCAGACTCCTTACAAGGTATAGTCGTAAGCTCTGTTCTTATTGGTGCAGTTATTGGTGCTGCTACTAACGGCATACTTGCAGATATGTTTGGACGTAAAAAAGTCATAATAGCAACTGCAATTATATTTATTATAGGTTCTATTTTATGCGGATTTGCGCCAAACGTTTATGTACTAATAATTTCGAGAGTATTTGTCGGACTTGCAGTTGGTATTGTTAACTTCGTTATTCCTCTGTATTTGTCCGAAATTTCACCAAAAGCTCTTAGAGGAACTTTAGTTTCTCTTTATCAATGGGCAATTACAGCAGGTATATTATTCTCATACTTCATAAACGCTGCATTTGCTCAAGCTGTATTTAATTGGCGTTGGATGCTTCTTGCCGGCGTTCTTCCAGGACTTGTATTACTCATCGGAATGTGCTTTATGAGTGATACTCCAAGATGGCTTATCAGCAAAAACAAAGATAATGATGCTGAAAAAGTATTACAAAAAATTGAACCCGGAGTTGATGTTGATAGCGAAGTTAAAGAAATTAAAAGAACCTTAAAATTAAACGAAAGAACTTCTGGAGAAAAATTCAAATTCAAAAAATGGATGATAATGCCATTTGTTGTCGGTATTGGTATAATGTTTGCACAAATTTGTACAGGCATCAACACAATTATATATTATGCTCCGACTATCTTCAAAGTTGCAGGATTTGACTCTAACTTAAACGCTATATATGCAACAACAGGAATTGGTGTTGTAAACTTCTTAATGACAATCGTTGCCGTATTCTTCACAGACAAACTTGGAAGAAAACCTTTATTGTATTTCGGTTTAACTGGTGTTATGTTAAGTTTAACAGCTCTTGGATGTGCATTTGCTTTTGAAACTGCACTTGGAGACAATTTAAAATACGTAGCAGTCGGTAGCCTTGTTGCATACATAATTTGTTTTGCAATGAGTCTTGGACCTATCGGTTGGATTATTGTTTCAGAAGTTTTCCCTCTAAAAATCAGAGGTATTGCAATGAGTATTTGCACAGTTGCAAACTTTGCTTTTAACTTCTTTGTTGTAGGCAGCTTCCCATTACTTATCCACAATATTGGTGGTGCTTATACATTCTGGGGCTTTGCGGTTGTATCATTCTTATGTATTTTGTTTGTTTACTTCTTTGTTCCGGAAACAAAAGGAATTTCGCTTGAGCAAATTGAATCTAACTGGATACACGGTGTAATGCCAAGAGATTTCAACAAAACGAAATAAATTAAAATTTAATATCTTAGAATTTTAAATGTGACATTATCGGTAATATCTATTTTGCCGATAATGTCTTGTATTATAAATTTGTTTGCAATAGAATAATTTTGAACAAAATTATTCCCGGATCGTCTAGTGGCAGGACTGAAGATTCTGGCTCTTCCAACGGTGGTTCGAATCCATCTCCGGGAATTTATTTTATTAGATTTTGATTTTTTGTTCAATAATTAGGAGTGAATTCGAACCACAGGAATTTTTCGTGCTGCTCAAAATTCCTTGGTTTACTCTGTACCCTCATCTGCAAGGCTCGTGTTGCTCGCCTGCATCTGAGCTGAAATCCATCTCCGGGAATTTATTTTATTAGATTTTAATTTTTTGTTCAATAATTAGGAGTGAATTCGAACCACAGAAATTTTTCGTGTTGCTCAAAATTCCTTGTTTTACTCTGTACCCTCATCTGCAAGGCTCGTGTTGCTCGCCTGCATCTGAGCTGAAATCCATCTCCGGGAATTTATTTATTAGTTTTTAATCTTTGTTCAATTATATGGAGTGTATTCGAACCACAGGAATATATATTTATAATTTAAAAAAATTTTTGAGGGACTAGCAAAAAAATTTTTTTATGTATATTATATAGCTCATTATGAATATTAATACGAATTATAATTCTCCTGCTTTTAAAAGCGTTTATGAAGTAGACACAGGCTCTGCTCAATCAAAATCACAAATTTTTACACTCGGCGCATTAATGAACAATTTTTGGGTTAATAATGCAGGTGCGACTTTCAACAAAATCCGAAATACCGCAGTTTATGGGAATATTGAAGTTAATGTAAAAGATCATAAAGACAAAGCATTTGAAGCCGTATTAAAAAATAACGGAATTGCTTATAAAAAGAAAAACTCCGGAATTAATTATACAGCTTAAAATTTTTACAAAATAATAAGAGGAAACTTATGAAAGAATGGATTAAAGCAATAATTATTTTACCTTTTAATGTGACAGTGGTAATCCCATGTTTAATTTTATATTTTTCTAAATTTCGCTATAACACACCTAATATTATTCAAATGATATTAGGAATTGTGTTATTATTCTTTGGACTTTTCCTCGCAATTTGGACAATGATTTTATTTAATAAAATAGGAAAAGGTACACTTGCTCCATGGGCTGCTACAAAACATTTAGTTGTTGAAGGGCCTTTTAAAATAACGAGAAATCCTATGATTACAGGAGTTCTATGTATCTTAACAGCGGAAGCACTGATATTAAACTCTCTCAATTTATTTTATTGGATGCTAATATTTTTCATTATTAATTGCATTTATTTTAAATTATTTGAAGAAAAACAACTTGAAAGAAATTTTGGACAAGAATACTTGGAATACAAAAAAAATGTTCCAATGTGGATACCAAAATTCAAATAATTAAATATTTATTACAATCTTGAAAATTGGTGCCTTTCAAGCATTACCATTAAAATTGAAATATCAGCAGGCTTAACCCCTCCGATACGAGAAGCCTGAGCTAATGTCTTAGGTCTAATTTTAGATAATTTATCTTTTGTTTCAGAAGATATATGATCTATTGAAGAATAATCTATATCATCAGGAATTTTAAATTTATCTAACTTAGAAGCCTGTTCAACCTGAAATTCTTGACGTTTCAAATATCCGTCATATTTTACAAGAATTTCAACCTGTTCTGTAACATCATAAGGGATATTCAAATCTCTGGTTACACTATCAATTTCTTTTATTACAGAATAATCGATATTAGGACGTTTCAAAAGTTCTGCAACCTTCATTCCGCGATCCATGTGCTCACCATATTTTGCTAAAATTGAATTTACCTCATCAGTTACAGAAATCTTAGCCTCTTTAATTCTTGATAATTCTTTTTCAATAGCTTCTTGTTTATCTGTAAAGACTTTATATTGAGCATCATCAATTAGCCCGTATTTGCGACCAATAGGGGTTAATCTTGCATCTGCATTATCCTGTCTTAATAAAAGTCTGTATTCTGAACGAGAAGTTAGCATTCTATATGGATCCTGGATATCTTTTGTAACCAAATCATCAATCAAAGTTCCGATATAAGATGAACTTCTTGAAAGTTCAAGCATTTCAGCGTTATTCAAATAATTAAATGCGTTAATACCTGCAATTAACCCTTGAGCTGCAGCTTCTTCATAACCGCTTGTACCGTTAATTTGACCGCCAAAGAACAAACCTTTAACAGATTTTGACATCAAAGAATGAGTAGTTTGAACTGCTGGAACATAATCGTATTCAACAGCATAAGCAGGTTTTATAACATGCGCATTTTCAAGCCCCGGAAGCGTTCTAAGCATTTTTACCTGAACATCAGCAGGCAAGCTACTTGAA
>USJT01000083.1 GCA_900555175.1 uncultured bacterium | reverse complement strand
GTTATACAAAAAAAATCTTTTGCGGAAAACATGAAAAATAAAATTACGTTAGATGAATTTATAATATTAAATACGCTTGTATTTTATCCGCATTTGAACAAAAGTACTCTTGCAAAAGTATTATTAAGAGATGAGGATTATGTTGAGAAAGTTTTGGAAAAACTTAAAAAGAAAAAATTGATAAATGAGCTAAAAAATAATACTCATAATATTCAGGTAAAGTACTACGAGCTGACAAGAAACGGTGAAAAAATTTACGAGGATTCAATATATTCAAGCACTGAGTCTTTGCGAATTCTATTGAAATTTATTTCAGAGGATGAACTTTTAGCGTTTAACAAAACTTTGATTAAAATAAAGAATATAACTTTATCTTTACAGCAAAATAAATAATCTTTCTTGGTACATGTTTTCGAATAAAGATTATCCTTTTTTCGCATAAATATTTATTGAAAGTTGTTCATAATATTTATGTTATTGAAAAAGAAAGGAAGTTTTATAATGGAAAAAGATAAAGAAACACTTAAAGAAAAAATGCACGATGCCGCAGAAAAGGCTAAAGAGAAAGCCGAAGATTTAAAGGAAAATATGAAAGAAGGTGCTGAAAAAGTAAAAGAAAAAGCGCACGAAATTAAAGATGATGTGAAGGAAAAGGCTTGCGAAATAAAGGAAAAAGTCGCAGAAAAAGTAGAACATCATAAAGAAAAAAAAGAAAAAGTTTAAATTAACAAAAATCCCTTCTTGTAAAATAGAAGGGATTTTCATATTATAGTCTGTTTTTTTACTTATTACTATAAGTCTTGTTCTGATTCTTTAATCGGTGCTCCAATTACTCTTTCAAGTTCTGCAGCGTTTATGTTGTAGCTTAGAAGGTTTGAGTAGTAATCAAGTTGAGCATTTAGGTAGCTGTTTTCTGCATCTTTAAATTCGATAGCATCTCCAAGTCCGACTTGATATCTTCTGAATGCTTGATATTGACGTTCTTTTGCCTGTTGAAGCGCAAGCTTGGAAACTGATATGCTGTCATGTGAATTTAAAAGATTTATATAAGCACTTTTCACTTCTAAATAAACATTTTGCCTTTGTTGTTCATAATCTGCAACTGCTTTTTTATATTCAGCTTTAGCCTGATCAACTTGTTTTTTCAATAACATTAGATTTATTGCGTTGTAGTTTAGTTGAACCCCAAATTGATACCCGTAATCGCTGTCTATTTGACGTCCGCCCTGATTGTATGAACCGAATGCGGATAAGTCAGGTGTAAATGCTCGTTTTGCACTTCTGATATTTATTCCGGCAGCGTCCATAAGTTTTTTAGCTGATAATAGAGCCGGCCTTGATGCTTGTGCAGTTTTTAAAAGGTCTGTAAAATTCACATCATAGGCTTTTGAATTTAATTGGTCTTTTAAAACAACGTTTTCCAATTCAGGGATCCCTACTGCATTTGCAAGCTCTGCTGCTGCAAGTTCAAGTGTATTTTTAGCTTTGATTAAGTTTACTTTAGCGTTACCTAAGTTGTATTCTGCAGTTGTAACATCAATTTTTGCTTTTCTACCAATATTGTATTGAGCTTTTGCCTGTTTATATTGAAGTTCAAAATCTTTTACGGTATCTTCATAAACCTTTTTTTGAATTTCTGCAAATACCAGATTATAATAAGCTACTTTTACATTATAAATTACAAGCTCAATACTTGTTTCTGCATCATATCTAGAAGATTCATAAGTCCTTGTTGCCATATCAGCATTGGATTTTGTTTTCCCAAAATCGAATAACAGCAAGTTCGCTGAAATTGTTGGCATATAATACATATTATATTTTTGAGACATCATTCTTGCGTAAGAACTTGACATTGTCATTAATGTATCGTTTCTGGAATAACTTACGCCTGCACTTAATGTCGGAAAATAATTTGACCAAGCTTGACCTACCATTGTTTTATATATTTCTGCGTTGCTGATAGCTGACATAATTGCAGGATGATGTGTTATTGCGAGTTTTATACAGTCAACTAATGAAACTTCTCCGTTCATATCAGCGTATTCTATTTGGCTGTTAATTACAGGGAATTTTGTTTCATACATGCCTTCTGCTTCTTTAGAAGATTTTTCTCTGTGTTTTAAATTCTCCCTATTCTTTTTTAATTCTCGTTTAGGGTTTGGCTTTTCATTATCAGGTTTGACAATTTCAACTTTTTCTACTTCCTCTTCTTTGGCAACTTTGTTTGATTTTTTAGCCTTTTTGACTTTTTCAACTTTGCTTACATTATTAACTTTTTCAACTTGTTCTTTGTCTGTTGTTTGAGTTTTATTTTTGCCAAAAAAGCTTATTGCCATTGAGGGTGTGGCATTTAAGGTGATTATTGAACATATTAAAAACAGATTTAAAATCTTTTTCATTCTAATTACATCTCCAAATCTTTTTCTGTAATTTCTTTTTTAGGGAACAAATCTACAAATTCTTGAACTATAACGTAAAAGGCAGGTGTTAGAGCAGCACCTAGTGTTGCTGCTGCAATCATTCCGCCAAATACTGTTGAACCAACAGAAATTCTTGAATTTGCACCGGCACCAGTTGCAAATAACATTGGTAAAACACCGATGATAAATGCAAGTTCTGTCATCATAATAGCTCTAAATCTTAGTTTAGCGGCTTTAACGGCAGCTTCTTTTACAGGAAGTCCGTATTTTTCGTGTTCTTCTTTTGCAAATTCAACAATAAGAATAGATTGTTTTGCTGCAAGACCGATTAAGGTAATCATACCTACTTGAGAATAAATATCAAATGATTGGTTAATCATCATTTGGAATATTAAAGCTCCCAAAGCTGCAATAGGTGATATCAAAAGAACAGCAATCGGAATTGTATAACTTTCGTACAATGCGACAAGGAACAGGTAAACAAAGATTAGGGCCATTCCGACAATCATTAATGTTTGTCCTGAAGCTTCTCTTTCTTGAGCTGAAGTTCCTGACCAGTCGAAGGTCATATCATCAGGTAATGTTTGTTTTGCAACTTGTTCCATAGCGTTCATAGCATCACCTGAGCTTTTTCCTGAAGCTTGTTGACCTTGAATTTGTACGGATTTATATTGGTTGTATCTTGTAATTGATGCTGTACCTACTGTTTGTTTCAATTTTACAATTGACATTATCGGTACCATTACACCATTGTTATTTTTTACATAAATGCCTGACAGGTCAGTTGCTTTATCTCTGAAATGGCTTTCAGCTTGCATTTGAACTTTAAATACCCTGTCATATTTGTTGAAGTCGTTAACATAATATGTTCCAAGCATTGATGAAAGTGTAGAATATAATTCTTGTAAATCAACATTTTGAGCAAGTGCTTTTTCATAATCGATTTCAACAATGTATTGAGGAACATTGGCTTGGAATGTCGTATTAACACTTGATAATGTCGGGTTTTGGTTTGCAGCGGCAATAAGTTTGTTTGCCCAGGTTTCCATTTCTTGAGGAGTGTATTCCCCTTGAGATAACATTTGGAATTCAAAACCGCCCATCATACTCATACCGTTAATTGCAGGAGGTGAAAAAGCTTGAATTTGAGCTTCTTTTGTATTTGCGGCAACTACTCTTATTTTATTTAGTATGGCTGTGTGTGTAAGGTTTGTTTCTTCGCCTTTGCATTTTCTTACAACCCATTTTATCGGATTCATTTTTCTTTCGCTGTAATCTTTTAACTGTATAATTACGTTAGCAGAGTTTACGGCACCTTCACCGCCAAATACTGTTAATTTTTCAGGGTTTACACCAGGAATATCTTTTATTTCGTCAACAAATTTTCTCGCAACAGCTTCTGTTCTTGATAAAGAAGCACCGTCAGGAAGTGTAATACTTGCAATTAATACCCCTTGGTCTTCATCAGGAATAAAGCCTGTTGATATTGTTTTGAAGGAGATTAATGTTAAAAGAACAATGCCTGCATAAATCATTGCAACAAGTTTTTTGTTATAAACGAATTTTTTTACGTATTCAAGATAGAAGTCTTCAACTTTACTGAATAGTTCGTTAAATTTTACAACTAATACTGAAGTTTTCTTATTAATTCTTTCTTTGATATTGTCAATATGTTCAAGTAAAGGATGTTTGCTGAAATCATGTTCTTTCTTTTGTTGTCCCAAGAAGTGAGAGCACATTGCAGGAGAAAGAGTTAACGCACATATTGCTGATATTGCGATAGAAACTGCAATACATACGGCAAATTGTTTGTACATAACACCTGTCATACCTGTCATAAATATAATCGGTACAAATACTGCCATTAATACCAAAGCCATAGCAACAAGTGCAAAACCTACTTCCTGCATTGTAAGTTGTGTTGCAATAATTGCAGATTTCCCTTCTTCGATGTGTCGTTTAACGTTTTCGATTACAACAATCGCATCATCAACTACAACACCTACTGCTAATACTAAAGCAAAGAGTGATAACAGGTTAATCGTCATTCCCATAACGTTCAGTGCAAAGAATGTTCCGATTAATGAAACAGGAATTGTCGCACAAGGAACAAGTGTTGCCATACCGTCACCAAGGAATAAGAATATGATTATAACAACGATTAAGCCTGTCATAAGGATTGTAAATTCAACTTCTTTCATTGATTCGTGAATGAAATCAGCATCATCTTTTACATAAAGAATTTTAATTCCGTTATTCAAACGTCCGTTAATTTCATTAACCTTAGCTTTTACAGCCTTTGAAAGGTTAAGAATATTTGCATCAGGTAATTGTGAAATAACAACAACCGCTGAAGGTTTACCGTTAACAAGACCAAGGTTTGAATAAGATTCTGCACCAAGTTCTACTCTTGCGATATCTTTAATTTTTACGTTTGAACCGTCCGAATTTGAACGTATAATGATATTTTCAAACTGCTCAACCTGATCAAGTCTGCCCGGTGTTTTCAATGTAATTTGCAAAGCTTGCGGATCATCTGTCGGTAATGCTCCAAGAGCACCTGTTGCAACTTGAGTATTTTGACTTGTAATTGCATTTTTTACTTCGCTTGTTGAAACGTGCAACCCTGCCATTTTTTGAGGGTCAAGCCATATTCTCATTGAGTAATTACCGCCACCGAATACGCTTACATCTGCAACACCTTCAACACGTTTTAGTTCATCTTTAATATATATAGAACCGTAGTTTGTTAAATCTAATTGTGACCAGTTGCCTGATTCTGGATACAAAGTCAGGATGATAGCACCTGAACCTGATGTTCTGCTTATTGCTGTTACACCTGTTCTTTGAACTTCTTCGGGAAGTTGTGATTGAACCCTTTGAATTAAGTTTTGTACATTCATAAGGTTGATGTTTTTATCAGTGCCGACTTTAAAATAAATTGTAAAACTGTACCTACCGTCAGTTGAAGTTGATGTCATGTAAGACATATTTTCAACACCGTTTAATTTGTTTTCTAATACGGTTGCAACAGAAGATTCAATAACTTCGGCACTCGCACCTTGATATGATGCTGAAACTCTAACCTGAGGCGGAGTTACATCAGGGTAACTTTCTTGTTTCAAGCTTAGTAAAGATATTAAACCTAAAATGACTATACATACTGATATTACTAAAGCAAATCTCGGTTTTCTTATGAAAAAGAAAAGCTGATCTTTATCTAATATTTTTTTCATTAAACTTCCCTATTATCTATTATTTATTATTTATTTGTATCATTCGATTTTTGTATCGGTTTTTTTTT
>USJT01000082.1 GCA_900555175.1 uncultured bacterium | reverse complement strand
AGTATGATTTTTTGAACATCTGCAGGAATATCAAAAAGTATATAATTATTGTCATTGACATGTGTCTGTAACAGATTTTCAAGAACGTCAGCTTGTTCAAATATTTCTGTTTCCATACTGGTTTTTGGTTTTGAGCTGAATAACAATGTTCCTCCTTTTAAAATTATAATCCTCCCATTAAAATTTTTTAATTTATATGGGAGGATACTATAATTTTATTTATCCAATATTTCTTTTAATATTTCGTTAACTGCTTTAGGGTTAGCTCTTCCTTTAGTTTCTTTCATTACTTGTCCGACAAAGAAGCCTAACAATTGAACTTTACCGTTTTTATATGCAGTAACTTGGTTTGGATTTGCATCAATTACTTTTTGTGCAATTTCTTTAATTGCTCCTGTATCTGAAATTTGGCTCAAACCTCTGTCTTCAACAATCTTAGAAGCTTTTGTGCCGTCTTTCATCATATCAATGATAATTTGTTTTCCGATATTATTTGAAATTGTATTTTTTTCGATAAGTGAAATTAATTCTACAAGATTTTCCGGAGTTAATTTTGTATCAGTAATTTCTAATTTTTCTTCTTTCAAGTAAGCTGCAATTTCTCCCATAATGAAGTTTACAGCAATTTTTGGAGAAGCACCGAGTTTTAAGACTTCATCAAAGAATAGAGCCAATCCCATTTGCTCAACAATAACTGATGCGTCATATTCACTCAATCCTAAGCTCATATAACGTTCACGTTTTGCTTGAGGTAATTCAGGCATTTTAGCTCTGATTTCTTCAACCCATTCTCTTGAAATTTTTAAAGGCATCAAATCAGGTTCCGGGAAGTATCTGTAATCGTGAGCATCTTCTTTACCTCTCATTGAACGAGTTTCACGAGAATTGTCATCCCATAATCTTGTTTCTTGAACAACTTCACCGCCATCTTCAACGATTTCAATTTGTCTGTCGATTTCATATTCGATAGCTCTTTGAAGTGCTGAAAAGCTGTTTACGTTTTTAATTTCAGCACGTGTTCCGAATTCTTTAGAGCCTTTTGGCATAATAGAAATATTGGCATCACATCTCATAGAACCTTCTTCCAAGTTGCCATCGCAAACTCCGATGTAACGCACGATATTTCTTAATTCTTCCATATAATTTCTTGCTTCTTCAGAAGATCTCATATCAGGTTCTGAAACGATTTCCAAAAGCGGAGTGCCTGCTCTGTTTAGGTCAACTAAAGAGTATGAAGAACCGGCTAGTCCATCTGCACCTGCGTGAACAAGTTTACCTGCATCTTCTTCCAAGTGAGCACGAGTAATACCTATTCTTTTACCTTTAATGTCTAAATATCCGTGTACACAAATTGGCTCATCATATTGTGAAATTTGGTATCCTTTTGGTAAATCCGGATAAAAATATTGTTTTCTGTCAAATTTACATCTTTCAGGAATTTCACAATTTAGAGCAAGTCCTGTTAAAATCCCCATATTTACTGCTTCTTTATTCAAAACAGGCAAAACACCAGGCATACCTAGTGTAATCGGGCTTGTTTCAGAGTTTGGTTCTTTACCGAATTCGCAGCCATCAGGGGCAAATATTTTTGATTTTGTTTTTAACTGTGCGTGAACTTCTAAGCCTATAACGACTTCATATTTATCTCTTAAATTTTCCATTTTATCTCCTTATTTATGGCAATATTTTACCATAAACAAAGATTTATAGTAAATAGATTAATAAGTCATTTTCCAACCTTCTTCAATTACTCTTGCAGCACAACCATCTCCGCTAACATTTTCAGGTGCTTCATTTAAAGTTCCTTCACCTGCACATAAATCATCATTTGTTCGCCAATAGCTTGTACCTGTCGGACTTCCTGTTGTTGCATTTGAATAATCTCTGCTATATAGAGGGTATAAATGTCCGTTTTGTGCAACTATGAACTTGAATAAGTCACGTCCGTATTTATTTGGTCTGCGCTCGCTATTTACATCAATTGTAACTTCTGCACAAATATTTTCTATTGTGCTTAATGTCGGATGTGGCACGAATTCACAATTTTTAGGTATAACTTGATACATAACTCCATCAGGTGTCATAAATTTATAACCGACAGTTGATCGCCAATCTACTTGAGTGCTTAATTTTGCATCTTTAGGTTTTAGAGGCCCTGATTGAAGTTCAGGTTGCATTGCTTTCCCGTTTTTTTCTGATTTGATGATTTTGATTGATTTTTGCATTTCTTCATCAAATTTTGTATTCCATTCATTATCTGTTGCTGTTCCGTCATAAAGCCCTGTACAAACAATATCTGTACATTCATGACGAAACATTACGTGTTGCATTCCTTGTTCAAATTGGCTCAATGCTTTTTGAAGTTGAGAAACGTATTCTTCTTCATGGTAATGAGCAACCAGTCCTGGCATTGTTAATGCTGCAACTACGCCAATTACGGTTATCGTTATCATAACTTCTGCAAATGTGAATGCTCGTTTCCCCAAATTCAAACTCCAATCATGTATTATTATAACTTATTTTTTGAAATTTTCAACCAGTTTAAGAAGTCTTTTGTGCATCTTTACATTATGCACTCTAATATAATCAAGTCCGTTGACTATCGGAATTGTGCTCAAGGCTACAGAATAAATGTCCTTTGTTTCGTTTGTTTCTTCATTCATATCAAGCAGGCTTTTTCTTGAAAGCCCTAACATAATTGGATAACCAAGGCTCTTAAATTCCTCAAAGCGATTGATAATTTCAAAGTTATTTTCTATTGTTTTGCCAAAACCTATTCCAGGATCAATGATAATTTTTTCTATTCCTTTTGAATGCGCAAAATTTATTTTCTCTCTCAAATTTAAGTAAATTTCTTCAATAACATCTTCATAATGAGGTGAATTTTGCATATTTTCAGGAGTGCCTTTTGAATGTTGAATTATTATCGGAACATTATATTTTGCAATAACATCAGGCATTTTGTCGTCATAATCAAAGCCAGAAACATCATTTATAATATTAGCACCTGATTTAAGACATTCATCCGCAACAACAGAGCTTCTTGTATCAATGCTTATCGGAATTTCCCCTTTTGCAAAATCAATAATAGGTAACAGTTTCTTTAATTGTTCTGAATCTGATACGGGGTGAGAATAAGGTTTTGTGGATTCAGCTCCTATATCTATTATGTCAGCACCGTCTTTAATCATTTCTAACAGATGATTTTTCGCTTTTTCAAAATCGTTATACATTCCGCCATCTGAAAAAGAATTGTCTGTAAGATTTAGTATTCCGACAATTTTACATTTCTCTTTTTTATCAGGTATATTTAAAAGCTTTTCTCCAAGTTCTTTTAACCCAAATGGCTGAAACTTTAATTTCTCTGCAATTTTTTTTATTTGAGAAACTGATGCGCCCAAAATGCAGTTTGAATTTTCTATTTTCCCTGTAATAACTTCTCTGTGTGTTGCACAATCTGCTCCGACAGAAATCGCTGTTTGCTTTAAGATATTTGCTTGGGCCGATGTTAGTGAATATATTTTTATATTTTTGTATTCAAATTTATCAACTGCCCTGTGTGCATAGGATTTGTCAAACCCTATTTTATATAATTCTTGTTCTATATTTGTATTTTTTAATTCTCGTAAAATAAAATCGTGCATAAGCAAAGCTTAGCACGATTTTATTTATTTAACAACTTTCTATTATTCTTTAATTATTTAATTGGCTGTCAATTGTATCTGATGTAACTTTTGCGATATCAGATATACCTGATGCTAATGTCACAAAACCGAAACCGTAACCTAAAGCACCTGCACCGGCTCTAAATACCTTGCTTTCAACCAAAGGTTTAATGTATTTCATGTTTTTGAATTTTTCGCTCCAGTTAATAATGCTTTTTGTTGCCCATTTTGCGTTTTCTGTAACTTTAGCCCATAGACTTTTTGATTGTTTAGCAATATTTTTGGCAGTTTTTGTTGTTTCAGTTAATGGCTTCATTCCTTTAGAAACTTCTTTTGCTGAATTGAATACATCAAATGATTTTGCTGCACGAGCTTTTGCTGCAGTTGTTGTTGCTGCAACCGCACCACCGCCTGTTACAACTTTTTTTTCAGCATCATTATCTTTATCTGATTTTACAGGTCGCGGGTTTGATGTCAATGTAAGTCTGTCATTTAAAGAAATAGCCATTATTCTTTACCCTTTGCTTCTGATTTCTCTTTTACTGCTGTAACACCTGATGCAACTCCGCCTGATGCTCCCATAAAGTTTACGGTTGCTTTTTCATAGGTTTCTTTTTTTACACTTTTAATTTTATTAACAACTTTATTTACACCTGTTTTAATTGCATTGTATACAATTGAAACTCCTTTGCCGATAGCTTTGAAAAAGCCTACAACAGGTTTGCCGACTTTTGTATTTGCAAATTTATTAATAGCATTTGCAGGCATTCTGTAAGCATCAGATGCTTTAAATTCTTTTTTAATTGTTCCTGCAGATTTTTTAGCAAATTCATTTGTCGCTTTTATTTGTTTTTTTAATCCTTCAACAGCTTTTGATTTATTAATTTTAGAAAGCAATTGAATTGTTTTCTTTGTACCAAAGCCTGTTGCCATACCGCCTAAAATCCCAGTTGTTAAGATTGCGCCGCCTGTTAGAGCTTTTTTTGCAATTTTAGGCATTTTTATATCGTTATCTTGTGCCAAATTTAACAATTCATCTTGCTGATCTTCCAATTCTTTACGTGCTGATAGATATTCACGTTCTTCAATTTGTTCAGGGGTTAATTCTCTATCCTGATAATTTTCAGATGCTTTAAAAGTTAGACCATAATTGTTGTAAAGTTTAGGCTGTACTGATAACATAATTTTCTCCACTAAAGTAATTTTCAAGATACTTAACGAGCGTAAAGAAATTTTTTTGCTGTTATAAGTAATTCTTGTTAATATTTCGTTACATTATTTTTCCACACTTCTACGACATATATTATCGCATATAAAGCTCTATTTGTAAACAAATTTGATACCTTGATATGAATTTCTGTTAATAAATTCTCTGTCGATTTTGTTAAGGCAATCAAATTTTTTCCCGAGCCATAGTGGGGCGATTAATTCGCTGCTCAATCCGTTGCCTGCAAGGCGGTGAATTGTTGTGGTTTTCGGTAGATATTCCAAAAAGTCACAGACTGTATTTACATATTCATCTTCATCCATAAATGTTATTCCGCCTTCTTTATATATTTGGGCAAGTTTTGTGCCTTCAAGGGCGCATAACATGTGGATTTTTACACCATCTACCTCAAGTTGGGCTAATTTTTGTGCGGTTTGCATTATTTCGTCATGGGTTTCCCACATTCCAAAAATTACATGGACACAAACATTTATGCCTGCTTCTTTTGTTTTTTCATAAGCTCTTAAAAAACAATCAAAATCATGTCCTCGATTAATTTTTTGTAATGTTTTGTTGTGAATAGATTGCAAACCGTATTCAACCCAGGTGTAATAATCATCTTTAAAACCTGAAATAAGCTTTATTTTATCATCATCAATACAATCAGGGCGTGTTCCTATTGAAATTCCGACAATATCAGGATGTTTGAGAGCTGAATTGTATATTTTTTCAAGTTCGTTTACAGGCTTATATGTGTTTGAAAATGCCTGAAAATATGACATGAATTTTTGCGCTTTGAACCTATTTTTTAATTTTTCTGCACCTACATTAACTTGTTCTTCTATCGATAAAAGATTTGAATGTGCTTGAGAAAAACTGCCGCCGTCATCACAAAAAATACAG
>USJT01000081.1 GCA_900555175.1 uncultured bacterium | reverse complement strand
GATACACAAAAAATTATCGACTGGTATGTAAAAAATTATCCAAACATAATTTCGATAATAAAAGAAAACGGTGGAGTTGCAGATGCAAGAAACAAAGGTATTGAAGCTGCAAAGGGCAAATATATAGCATTTTTGGATAATGATGATTTAATACGCCCTAATATGATAAGCAAACTTTATACATCTATTGAAAAAAATAACTGCGATGTTGCAATAGCACCGTTATACAGAATAACTGATACTGTTCACTGCAATTTGCCGTTTATGGAAGATATCCCGCTTGATATCGACAAATATTTTGAAATTATGTACACACCTGGATACTACAATTGTGCAATCTGGAACAAACTCTATAAAGCATCAATTGTAAAAGAGCATCCTTTGGGAATTTTAAAATACGAAGATGTATCTTGGACACCATGCATATTATCTTATGCAGAGAAATTCTGTTTCTTGAAAACTCCATTCTATGAATGGGACAGAAAAACTCGTCCGCAAACATTTGGAGATGTATTGGCAAAAATGCCTGATGAAGACTTGTATGAAAACAGAAAACAAGCGATGTTATTCTTTGTCCAAAACGGCAACCCTGAAAGAATAGAAGAATTAAAAACAGTTGCAAAACGCAGATTAAAACGTTATGCAAAAAAATCTCCGCTAAAAGATAAATATGAAGCTTTGATTGAAAAAATTGAAGCAGGGCAATATTAATTAATTTAATTTTTTAATTTCTACAAATGGAATAAAACCCAATATTTTGATTTTTATTTTTTGTCGATTATAAAATTCAATCTTTAAAAATTTTAATCCAAATAATTTAACTTGAATTTGTTTGGCAAGCTTGTATTGCATTAAAATTGGGAGATTATGTTGTTTAAAAAATTTTTGAATTTCATCATCTGCAATTTTGCGATCCAATTGATGTTTTGCAGACTTTTGAGTTACAATTGATCCTTGATTTTTTCTATAATAATAAAATACATTAGGAACTGTTACAAAACCATTTAAATAATATATTATTTTAATTAGCCAGCGCATATCTTCATAATAACAATTTTCAGGGAATGGCATAGATAATAATGCTTCTCTTTTATAGATTTTATTCCATACATAATTATGTTTCGGGATAAATGCTTGTTTCATTTTTTCAGCAGGTTCATAAAATGCTTTTATGTTTTTATATTTTAGTTTTTGGGATCTTATAAATTTGCCCTGCCTGTAAAAATCTCCTGCAGCTATATCACAATTATACTGTATTGCGGCATTATATAATTTCTCAAAATAATTTTTATCAACCCAATCATCACCATCAACAAAGCCAATAAAATCACCTTTTGCAAGCTTTATTCCAACATTTCTTGATTTTCCCGGCCCAGCATTATTTTGATTAATTACTTTTATACGAGAATCTTTCTCCTTGTAATAATTAAGAATTTTTAATGAATTATCAGTAGAACCATCATTAACACATATGATTTCTATTTGTCTTAATGTTTGTGCAATAAGACTTTTAAGACATTTCTCAATATATTTGTCAACGTTATAAACAGGTATTATTATTGAAACTTTTATATCATCTTCTTTTTTATTCTGCATAATTGTTTCTCTTATAAAATAGTATTCGTGTTATAAAAATCTTTAATTTTATCATCAAGTAACTATCATTTTTATTTATAGGCAAATATTTCCAATAATACTTAAAATAATTTTTAGATAAATAGGATTGTAAATTTTTAAATTCTGAAAAATAAATTTCTCTGTAATGTTTTGAACATTTCCCAAGCCAAGATGCTGATTTTATAAAATATTTGTTTAATATTTTATAAGTTAAATCTTGAGATATGTCCTGTTCACGCAAAAATTTTTCAATCGCATAAAAATTTAAAATAATAGAATTATCATTTTTTTGCCTAGAATATGTAAGAGATGTTGGTCTATCTTTAAGGTAATAATAATAATTTTTATTAACAATATAAATTTTTTGAGCTAATAATACTGTTTTAATAAAAAATATTTGATCTTCACCATTACAACCTTCCTGGAAATATATATTGTTTTTTAACAAAAATTCTTTTTTATAAATTTTTCCCCAAGCTACTGCTGGAAGTTTAAATATATTTTTTGTTATTGAAAAACTTTCAAGATTTTTATTTTTTAAATTTTGGGGAATTTTTTCTATACTATAATAACCTTTTTTAAGTTTCCCATGTCGAATAGTGTATGCTCCACAAATAACAATATCACTGTCATTAATTTTTGCAGTATTGTATAATTTTTCTATTGTATTCAAATTAAGTTTATCATCACTATCTACAAAAGTTATGTATTCTCCTTGTGCAGATTTTATTGCTTTGTTTCTTGCCGCCCCTGCCTTTTTGTTATTTTGATTAATTATCTTAATTCTTTTATCACATTGTGCAAATGTAGAAATTATAGAAAAAGTATTATCCGTAGAACCGTCATTTACAATTATTATTTCAATTTCTTTTAAAGTTTGTTTTATGAGCGAAATTAAGCAGTCATATATATAATCTTCTACATTATAAGCAGGAATTATAACTGTTACTTTTGGAATTGAAAAGCTGTAATCATGATTATATAAGTCTAATTCAGATTTTAAACTCTCTATATAATTATTGTATTCACCCATTAAAATTTCCTTTAACTATACGTATGCATCTATTAAAACATAGAAAAATGTATACATGCAATTAGTTATTAAGTTTTATATACGTATACGTTTAATTAATTTTGATAATATATATAAATGTTCTTAAAAACTATTCGTAAGCGTCATATTTTAATATTGGAGATGTTGTCATGATGAAGTTTGATGATAAAAAATTCATAGCGGAAAGAATTAAATATCATCGCAAAAAGATGAATTTAACTCAATCTGAACTTGCCGAAATGGCGGATTTAAGCGACCAACACCTTTCCAGAATAGAAAGAGGATGCTATACACCCTCTTTAACTACATTTTTTCTGCTCGCAAAAATTTTAAAAATAGATTTGAAAGAATTCGGATTTGACATAACAGAAACTAACAATCCTACAAAAGACAAGTTAATTGACATTATAAATAGAGCTAATGACAACGAACTTGTATTTTTTGATGACGTCATCACAGCACTCGAAAATGCTCTGAAAAAAGTCAGAAAAAATATTCGTAATCACTATTTTATGTAAAAAATTTTGCTATTTATAAATAACATTTAGGCTCTTGTCCCTGAACAGATGCGTATAATTCAACGTACTGTTTTGCAGGGCTTGAATCAATTTTTGTCAACAATACTTCTTCTATCTGGAAAAATCCTACATCGCCTGACATTTCTACATCAATTCTTATAGGTTTTTTCTCTCCATGATGAATTCCTATTCTTTCAATAGCGTTTGCAGAATATTTATGGATATCACCGACTTTTGGAGTAGTATTAATTGCCATTGGAATACGTGCTCTGCCTTTTGTCATATCGCAACCATCTGCAATCAAGATAATTCCTGCTTCAACAGAATGAATTTTTCTTGATGACATGTGACCGACTATTGCTTCTATTGCAAGAGATTTGATTATCGTTCTTCTGTGCAAATTATCAGGGAAAAGATGCATCAAAGTTCTTTCAATAATAGGTTTTGCAAGAATTACAGACATATCTTCATGACCTTGTCTGCCAATCATCATACCTAAATCGTGCATTAGACCTGCACATACTATCTTCAAATGTTCCGACCTCTTCTTTTTCTAAAGAAGTTTTTATTCCGGAATCCTGTAACAAATTAAGCATTTTGATAGCATTTGCCGCAACTTGTCGCATGTGAACAGGACCATGATCGTTATATCCAAGACGTTTGATTGAAACGTTATTGGCATAATCCTGCATTTCTTGCAATTCTTCATCTGCAAACAGGTAATGTACAAGTTCTGTACATACAGGGTTTTTCTGTAATCTTTTTAATATTTTAGCTTCTAATGATTGTTCTTTAATTGATTTCATAATTTTTTCCTACTTCTATAATGTATACTTATATTATACCCTTATTTTTAGGATTTTCCATCATCGGAATTTTTATATAAAAACAGACGGTGATTAAACCGTCTGTTTTTGTGCACGATTATGACATTAATTATGAAAAATATCTTTTCAATAGGCCGTCAAATGCTCTACCGTGACGAGCTTCATCTTTAGCCATTTCATGAACTGTATCATGGATTGCATCATAACCTAATTGTTTTGCTCTTGCTGCGATTGCAAGTTTACCTTCGCAAGCGCCTTGTTCAGCATCAGCTCTCATTTCAAGGTTTTTCTTTGTAGAATCAGTTACAACTTCACCTAGCAATTCAGCAAATTTTGCAGCGTGTTCTGCTTCTTCAAAAGCATATCTTTTGTAAGCTTCTGCAACTTCAGGATATCCTTCTCTTTCAGCAACTCTAGACATTGCAAGATACATACCAACTTCTGTACATTCGCCGTTGAAGTGAGCTCTCAAGCCTTCCATAACTTCTTTATCTTCAACTTTTCCATCGCCTACTTTGTGTTCGCAAGCATATACTTTGCCTTCTGCTGTATTAATTTCTTTAAATGTTGTTGCACCGCAAAGAGGGCATCTTTCCGGAGCTTTATCTGCTTCTGTAGACCAGCCACATACTGTACATACGAATTTTGCCATTTTTACCACCTTTCTTATTAAAACAAAAAAATTCTCTTTTACATGATTATCATACTACATATTGTTTAATTTGTAAAGTGAGAATTATTCTCATTTTTACGAGATTGTTACATTTTATCTAAATTTTGCTAAAAAAAAGACCTTGTATATCAAGGTCAAGGTTGGTTATTTTGGTTATGTTATAGTTTATATATTATGTAGTTATTTAACTGAGTTTTTACATTTGATATAATTGTCCTGAATAAGCAAATTTGCCATAAGTGAGCAAAATATTTACAAAACTTTATGATATTATATTAATATGTTTGAAAAACTCAGGAAATTTTTTCTTTCCAAAATTCTCAGAAGGAAATATTACAGAACAGGCAAATGCAAAGCTTGCGGGAAATGCTGTACACAAATATATGTAAAGCATTACAAACACGTTATAAAAGACGAGAAGGAATTTGAAAAATTACAATATCTGCATAGATTTTACACTTATTTAAAAGTTATAGGTAAAGACGATATAGGTTTAATATTTGAATGTCAAAATCTTGATCCTGTAACTCATAAATGCAAAATTCACAAAACACGCCCGGGGATTTGCAGACGTTATCCGCAAGAAGAATTGTTTTCCATGGGAGGAGCATTATCTGATGATTGCGGCTACAAGATGGAACCGATTATTTCTTTTTCAGAAGTATTAGAAAAAGAAGCTAAAAAGAAAAAAAGAAAAAAGAAATAAATTAAACAGCTGATACATCTGTGTTATTTAATTCAACTATATCAAAATATTTACTCAAATCTTTTTCATCAAGTTTGCTTTTAGGCGTTTCCCCATTAACAAATTTATCTAAAATAATTTCTAATAAGTTTGTTCTTGTATGAAGCACAATTTTTTCTTCGCCTTTTAGACTTCCCGCAAGAATTGATGTATCAATATCAGGTCTGTCACATATTATATCGGCAATTTTATTTACAGCATCAACAGTTTTTCCGCCATTTGGGCTTTTTATAGCTTCCCCACCAATAATCCAGGCTGTTAATTTTCCTTTTGAGGCTGCTTTTAAAGTATCAACTTTTTTTGAAATTTCATCGAGTACTTGTTGAATCTCACCTTTTGTCGGAACAAATTTGAGAATGCCATCTTT
>USJT01000080.1 GCA_900555175.1 uncultured bacterium | reverse complement strand
CCCCTATCTGGAAGACCCGCCGGAGGCTATAAAATTAATAACATCTATATATTAAGTTTTGTTACAATATATAACATATTGAGCAATTATATACTTTATAAATACTTTATTAATATGTAAGAAATAAATAAAACGCGATAAGCGAATTAATAAATTTAAAAACTACCTACTACACTTTCTACCTACTTTTTACACGAGGAATCATAAAGATTTCACAAAGCTTCTAAAAGATTTTTGGAAGCTCTTTTTATTGCAACAAAAAAAGACACCTTATAAAAAGTGTCTTTTTTACAAAAATAATTTTTAATAATTTTAAATAAACTATTTAAGTCTTACGCTAACTGAAGCACCTTTTTTAGAGATTTCAACTTTGTCTTCTCTAGCTAACCAGCCAAGACCTAAATCTGCAAAATTTCCTTTAAGGTCTAATTCTTTTTTCATTTTAGAAAAAGTAGATTCCCCATTGTTGTTCAAATAGTTGTAAATTTGACCTGCTGATTGACCAATTTTTTCTTGTAATTCTTGCATAACTAACCTCCATGCATTTTTAAAATTTGTATTACCTTCTCTCCGTTTATGGATATATAATAGCCTAACGAGTAAAAAAAAGCAATAGTTCAGAAGGATGAGGACAAAATTATTTTTTTATTGTTCATGGTACAATTATTTTTGAAGGAGTATGGATGTTAATTTCGGGTGATTTATCCACTAATAAGACGGATTTTCTGATAAATGCTTATACAAAATTATTAAATTCAGGAGTTAAATCATCTGAAATTTTAGTACTTGTCCAAAACTCAAATCTTAAACAAAACTTCATAAATAAAACATTTGAAAAACTTGAAATTGATTCTATTGAAAAATTACAAGTACATTCATTTTTTTCACTGGTTTATAACACTATTAATGATAACTGGGCATTTTTAGAAAATATCAATCCGTTTGATAACCCGACAATTCTTCCAAATCTTGCAGGGCTTGAAGTTTCTCAATTTATTTTAAAAAATATTTTAAAAGAAATTCCATTCAAAGGATATAATTCTAAAAAATCACTTTTACATCAAATTTTCAGACGATATTCTCTAATTGTTCAGAATAATTTGACGGATGAAGAAGTTGAATGGCGTTCAAGAGTATTGAACGAAAGTTTTGCAGAAGATGCAAAAAAAGCATTAAAAAAACTTCTTGCAAAAACTCTTGCTTTGCGTGATTTTGATTATTTAAGACAAACTCTTGTATTTAATTACGTTTATAAAAATTCTGACTATTTCAAAAATATCAAATACTTAATTTTAGATGACGGAGATGAAATAACTCCTGTTTGTTTTGATTTTATCTCACACCTTGCGCCTCAAATTAAAGAAGCCTTTATTGCATTTGATGAAAAGGGGGCAAGTCGTGCCGGATATTTAAGTGCTGATAGAACAGCTGTTTGGAAATTTGAAGATCTGTTTAATGAAAAAGCAATAAAACTTACCTCTGAAAATATTATGAGTAAAGATGCAGAAAACTTGTTTTCAAATATTACCAAAGGAGAAATCACACCGCTTGAAAATTTCTCACTTCAGTCACCTTCTAAAAGAGCTTCTATGATAGATGCTGCAATTAAACAAATCAAAGAGCTTTTAAACAAAAATATTTTGCCGTCAGAAATTTCTATAATCACTCCTGTAATTGACGATATGTTGAAATTTTCTTTAAAAGAAAATATTCATACAAACTTAATGTTTTTATCAGGTAGTGAAAAACTTATTCAAAACAAACTTGTAAAATCAATTCTAACTATATTAAAACTCAACAATGCGATGCAGGTTAATGAATTTGATTTAAGAGTAGTTTTATCAGGATTTTTAGGAATACCTTTAAAATATTGCAGAGATATTCTGGAAAACTTTAATCTCAAAGGAACATTAATCGAACATGAATTTAATCTTGAGGAATACACGGAAAAATATAAAAAATTCCTTGAAATTTTGAGCAAACTATCTAACAGCAATTCAAAACTATCCGAAAAAGTTTTTGATATATATAATGAGCTTGCAGAATTTTATGAAGTTAATCCTGTTGAATTAAACAAATTCAATTTCTTTATAAAACAACTGCAAGATTTTGAAAATATCTTCGGCAAAGATTTTCAAAACAAACAAAGTGAAATTATTACTCAAATAGAAAATTCCATAATTTCAGAAAATCCATATTCTACTTTAGAAATTTTGCCAAATGATTTAATAATTTCAACCCCACAAAAAATCATAGATAATCAAATTAAAACAAAGTATCAGCTATGGCTTGATATATCAAGTGATGAATGGATTAAAAGCGATACGGGGCCTTTATATAACGCTTGGGTATTTCAAAGAGGCTGGGCTAAAGATGAATTCACAATCGATGATAATATTGAACTTTCAAAAGAAAAAACTGCAAGGATTTTAAGGAAACTAACCCTTTGCGCAACAGAACATATTTACACATATTCAAGTCTGTTTGACGGAAACGGAATAGAAAATTTTGGCGGGATAGAAGAATACATTAAAATCCAACAACAAACATCAAAAGATGAAGAACAAACTAAAAAAACTTTCACAATAATTCCGAGAGAAGATCAAAAGCCCGTACTTGATTATCAAAACGGTCAAATGGCAATTTCAGCAGTTCCTGGTGCAGGGAAAACTACAATATTACTTGCTCTGATAATTAAACTGCTTGATAAAGGAGTTAATCCTGAAAATATTTTTGTTATGACATATATGGAAAGTGCTGCAAGAAACTTCAGGGACAGAATTAAAAATATCAGACAGAATTCATCTCAACTTCCAAATATAAGCACAATCCACGGTCTTGCACTGAGAATATTAAAAGAAAACGGCAACTTTGAAAGACTTGGGCTATCTTCAGATTTTGAAATTTGTGATGATTCTCAAAGAGCAAGAATTATAAGAGAAATCACAAATAAATTAAAATTGAAAAAAGAAGAAATTGACGAATTTGACAGAGGAATTTCTGTCTTCAAAATCGGATGCTGTGAATTTAACAATTCAATGGATAAAAAACTCGAAAAATTTAAAATATTTTTTGATGAATACCAAAGAACATTGAGAGAAGCAAATTTAATAGATTATGATGACATGCTGATATCTTCTGTCAAACTACTTGAAGACAATCCTGATATCAGAGAATATTACCAAAATATTTGTGAATATATTATTGAAGATGAAGCTCAAGATTCCTCCTCAATTCAACAACGACTTATTAATCTTTTAAGCGCAAAACATAAAAATTTAATCAGATGCGGTGACATAAATCAAGCAATTACAACAACTTTTTCAAACGCAGATGTTGAAGGTTTTAGAAAATTTATAAAAGAGAGCAACAACGTCAGCATGAATTGTTCACAACGCTGCACAAAAGATGTCTGGACTCTTGCAAATAATTTGGTTAAATGGGCTGATACTCAAAATGAAACAAAAAACGCCTTCTTTGAAATATTTATGCGACCTGTTGAAGGTAGAAATCCGATTTCGGAAAATGCACTTCATTCCGTAATTTTTGAAAAACCGCTTGAAGAAAGAAATTATATCTTAAGAGAAATCAAATCAGCACTAAAAAAAGATCCAAAATGCACAATTGGAATTCTTTTAAGATGGAACAAACAAGTCGCTCAGTGGATAAACTTTATCAATAACAGCGGTTTAAAAAGTATTACAAGAAGTGAAAGCCTTGAACAAAAATCAATTTTCAGAACAATATTTGCCGTAATGCAAATGATACTTCATCCCTTTGACAATAATATAATAGCTGACAACTACGAAGTTCTTGCAGAAATGGGCTTTTACAAACAACGACTTGGACTTGAAATCAGAAAATATGAAAATCCGTTTATCCAAATAAACCCAGATTTTATTGATAGTATTAATCTCGGACAATTTTATTGGGATTTAAGCTACTGGCTTTCATTCCCGTATCTGGCACCTGAAGAACTTGCAATAAAAATAGGGCTCCACTACTTTAATTCAGAAATTGAAAAATCCAATGTATATCTTATTTCAACATTGATAAAACGCCTGAGTCTAAATTACAAAGATTTTGCAAACCTAATGGAAAGATTGGGATAACTTGCAAAGAAACCGTCATTGAGCGGCTTCAAATTTTTCTCGGAAGAAGATGAAAGCGATAAAGAATTCTTAGCAGGGAAAGTTCAAATAATGACTCTCCACAAATCAAAAGGAGATGAATTTGATTACGTTTTTATCCCTGAAATGTCAGAAAAAAATCTTACACTCGATTTTAATCAAATTAAATTAAAAAATTCTGATTTCACAGAAAACCTAAAACGGCTAAATCCAAATTACAAACCAAAATCAGAATTTGATATGAAACAAGAATTGGTATCAGAGAATTTAAGATTGTTGTATGTAGCAATCACAAGAGCTAAAAAACACTTATATTTCACAACCAGCAAAAAAACTAAACCATACTCAAAAATTATAGAACAAGATCCAAGCCTTATTTTTTCAGAGATTTTAGATTGTACGGAGGTACACAATGAATAGTTTTTCACCCAATATGCTTAAAACTTTTGAGACCTGTGCGAAAAAATACTATTTTAAATATATTGAAAAAATTTCCGTACCTCAAAAAAGCAGTTTTTTTGAAAAAGGTAAAAAAGTTCACGCACTTGCAAACTATTACCTTCGCGGAGATGACATTTCTAAAATGGAAAAAGCTCTCAACAGTGAAGAATTAAAACTGTGGCAAATTCTAAAACAAAACGAATTTTTTAATAAAACTTATGTAAATTCAGAATATAATCTTTCTTGTAAAATAGGGGATTATTGGATTGGCGGACGATTAGATGCCCTTATGAAAGATGATAAAAATTATTATATTCTAGATTACAAAACAGGTTCAATTCCTAAAAATCCAGAATACGATTACCAAACAATAACATATCTTTTATGTGCATCAAAAATGTATGGAGATAATATAAAATTTGTCTATATTGATTTAAAAAATAATCAAAATTCAATAATTGATTTTAATACAGCAAAAGCTCAAGAATATAAAAAAATGATAATTAAAATTTGTGACAAAATAACAAATGCTCAATTCCCCGAAGAAATTGAGCACTCAAAAATATGTAATTTTTGTGAATATAAAAAAATATGCTTATAAATTTATATCCTAAAAGGATAATCCTTTTTAAATTCCCACCCATCATATTCCAACAATCCAGGGCAGGAAGAACCTCTATCTCCAGTTTTACAAGCCTCTAATTTTTGTTCCCTAGTTTTTGCAGAAGTAGAAATCATTGGACAAAAATGTCTACCATCACACCACTCAGGAGAATTTGAACAGATTAAAAACCTAAACCAATCCCGGCCATGTGCATTTGGAGGTTTACTACCATTTACATCTAGAAATAAATCCATACAACTGCCCTTTTCCATACTAAAATAAGAACCGTCTGCTAAATATACAGACAATGCATTTCTTGAATTAGTAACACCGTCAAGAGGTTTAAAGGTGTAATTTGTAACTTTTACGTATGGTTTTAAATAAGTTTCAAACCATTTTACAAGATCTACATTATTACTACCCGTAGGCATCCAATCTTCGATAGGGCCATTATCATTTTCGGACATAAGTATAGCTTGTGACATAATAGAATTAAATTTTTTTAAACGACTAGCAACTTCAGATTTTCTATAATTTGAAACTAATGTAGGAATCGTTAATGCAGAAACAACACCTATTATACCTAAAGTTATTAAGACTTCTGCTAATGTAAATGCAAATCGATAATTAA
>USJT01000079.1 GCA_900555175.1 uncultured bacterium | reverse complement strand
CACGGAAACTTATATTGAATATCGTAATTTTCGCCTAATTTCTCAAAAACTTTATTTTCAAAAGGTTTCATTTTCTCTTTAACCATATCTATATCAGGCTTTTGAAGTTGTTGGCGAACATTTGCCTGGTATGCCCAATCATCTAAAAATCTAACTGTTTGAAGTCTTTGAAATGCTTGCTTATCAAAGCTTTTGGCGAAATATTTAACCTTTGCGCCACAAATCAAACTTCCCAAAGAATTAGCAGAAGTATTCCAGGCAGAATAGCCGTAAAAGTTTTCATCAAAATCATTTTCAAAAAGTTTTTTCACAAAGGCATTATCAGCCCCGTTTGCAAATCTTACATCTGCAATCATAAAATTCTTTTCAGGAGTTTTAAATTCACCACTAAAAGTCTCTGTATTGACCTTCATAACGATTTCTCCCTGATGTCCCTTAAAGTTGTTAACGTATAACAAAATATCGGCATCACAAGGCTCACAGATATCGCATCCTGCAAGATTTAATTGACCTTTTACGGATTGTTCGATTGATACATCTTCGTAATTTGAAATCAGGTGTTTAAAATCAGGTTCCAAAAATATCGGAGCAACCTTCAATTTTCCGCTAATTGAACGGGCAAGAAGTGTAAGAGGAATTTCGTCCGCGCCTGTTTTTACAAATCCGCCAAGTTTTTCTAATTCACAAGCTTCTTTGACATTCAAACCGTACTCTGCGCAATCATCTTTTGAAAACACGAGAGTGTCAAACAATCCTTGTTTTTTATAATCCAAAAATATTTTATTAATCTCAAAATTTCTTTTACGTGTTTCGAGATAATCTTTGAGAATTTCATCAGGAATACCGTTTTCAAAAGGTTTGCCTAACTTATGAGTGTTATAAGAATATTCAAAAATCTTTTTTCCCCACTCATTCCAATACTCTTTTTCTTCTTCATTTATATTGTTATTGGAAATCCTCATAATACTTGAAAAGGCATAAATTTTTGCCTGTTTTTTTTCAAGAATATTTTTCAAATTTTCAACTCTTTTTTTTATTTTGTCAAAAGAATCCTCACAACGTCTTGAAGAAATCAATCCGCCATAAGCAACCGTATCGAGTGACAAAATTATAGAATCCACATCGGACAAATTTTCAAGCCATTCAAAAATTTTTTCAACATCAGCATACTTGTGTAAATCACCAAGCCATTCTCTTTCAGGCAAATATAAATTTATATCCTTATCTGTTGCACAAATTTGTTCGGGCAGAGTATAACAAACAGGTCTGTTATCTATTGGTATAAAAGCTATATTCATAAGTATATTATATGTTAAGATTGGATTTAAGCAAAAAAGTTAAGATATTTTATGCAAATCTCCGCCCTTTACGCATTCTATAATTGAAATAAAAGTAACTTTTAAAATATAATTTATTGCCTCTTGAGTATTATAAGCAATATGCGGGGTAATTATAACATTTGGCATTTTGCTCAAAACATTTATAATCTCAGTTTCCTTCAGGCAGGTTAAACCATTTTGCAAATCTTTGGATAAATTTGCACATTTAAAATTAAAATCCTCACACATTACAATATCAAGGGCAGCACCGCTTATCAAATTGTCTTTCAAAGCTCTATACAAATCTTCCATATTAACAATTTTGGCACTTGATGTATTAATTAAGTAAGCTGTTTTTTTCATCAATTTAAGTTCGTCAAGCCCAATCATATTAAAGCTTTTATCCGTATAAGGCAAATGCAAAGTTACGACATCGGATTTTTTCAACAGAGTATCCAATCCTACATAAGTAATTCCGTAATTATTCTCAACCTCTTGTTTTTCAACAATATCGTATGCCAAAATTTTCATTCCAAAAGATTTTGCGATATTGCAAACACTAACCCCGATACTTCCCGTACCTATAACACCAAGGGTTAAAGTTGATAAATCACGTCCGACAAAATTTGTAAAAATATTATCCCCGTAAGATACTGAATGACAAGCTGCGCAAATATGTCTTACAAGAGCGATTAGCAAACCAAATGTATATTGAGCAACAGGCACTGCTCCATAACCTTCAACATTAATGACGGCAATATTTTTCTCCTCAGCTGCCCTCAAATTTATATGTTCAACACTTGTTGAACGTGTTGAAATTATTCGCAAATTTTTAAACGTATTGATTACATTTTCGCTAACTTCAGAATTTACAAAAACACTTATTACACTTGCACTATCCAAAATATCTTTCGGCAATTCTTCAACGACTTCTTCATTCAAACTTTCATTATAAAAAGTTATCTCAAAATTTTCCAATTCTTGAGTTCCGAAAAATTCTTTTTCGCTGTCACGATAATCAAATACTAACATTTTTATTGCCATAAAAATCTCCTCTTGCACATAAATTATCACTGAAAAACACACCGCTTCTATTGCACAAAAGTATATAAACAAGACTAATTAAATAGATAAAAAGTCGAATGAAATACCAAGAAAAAAAGATTATTCTAAATATGTACAGTTAATTGACTGTAAATTTCGTACCTTAAAGCCGAATTATGCGAATATTACGCTTGCAGGGAAGCGCAGCTCATCTTAATGTACAAAGATGAGAAAATAGTGTGCACAAAATCTGCGCTTTACTTTCGAAGCAGGTGATAGTGATAACCTGCAAACTTCCTGCGAAATAAGCGGCGGAATACGAACGGTTACCCTCAGAGATAGTTTATAAACAATAAATATATAGCGCATACACGCAAAATCTCATATAAAGGTAATCGATAAAATAAGACACGGGATGTAAGGTTATTGGCATTCCGTGTCTTTATTTAATTTATAATTTTTATTTGTTAATTCAAAAATTTTTTATATTAAATTAACCAACCCTGTTGAATGATCAAAATGACATTTTACAATTTCCAACTTTTCAGCCTTAACAGCTTCGTTAATAATAACCGAATGCTGCATCAAGTAATCCTCAACCCATTTTGTATGTTCTTGAGCAAAGAAATTGTGACAATTTATGTCTTCCTTGTGGTTTAAAACAGGATAAACGCATTTCAAAATTGATGAAAAATCTTTCATCGGTTCAGGGTAATGCTCTTTAGCATATTTCATAACCCCGCAATCATCATGCCCGAGAAGTATTAACAAAGGAACCTCAAGTTTTTTAACAGCATATTCAACGCTTTCGATAACATTAGGTCCTGTTGTCATGCCTGCAACTCTAACAACAAACAATTCTCCAATTCCGCAATCAAAAATAATTTCAGGAACTACACGGCTGTCAGAGCATGTTAAAACACAGGCATAAGGTTCTTGATGAAATGCAAATTTTTTCAAAGTTTCAATTGACATATTTTTAGATGTCAATGTACCGTTTACAAAATTTTTGTTACCTTGTAATAATTTATCTAATTCTTTTTTAGCTCTTTCTTTCATAATACACATTTTAATTAATTTTATCTAAAAAAGCAAGAAGATTATTCAAAATAATATTTTGCCTTAAAACCAATCAATTAGCGGTCTGATTTCTCCGCATTCAAGCCCGTATTCTTGTGCCTCAGGACTTCTTAATATCGTATCTATTCGCAAACGCTCTCTAATCGGGTTTTGCAAAAAAACTTCGCCAGTATCTCTGTCAAAAACTTTACTGTAATTTAATCCGACATTCACGCAATACGGAAGTCTTATCCTGTTTGCTTCTTCATCATACCATGCAAGCCCGTGCGTACGACAAACAATTCCTCTGTATTTGTAAAGGCAACACATTTTATTTATCAAAAACGGACATTTATACAATTTTGGATGACTTTGTTTAAGTCGTTTAATTTCTTCCTTGATAATATGCTTTGTTCCAAAAGGTAATTCTACAAACCCAGACATAAGATATTCAAGCTCTAATCTTGAAAAAGGATACTCCCCGACCTCACAGCAAGAAGAACAACCGGGCTTACATTTGATAAACTCGCACTGTTCTTCAAAATATTTTTCTAATCTTTTATCCAATTTTTCAAGGAATTTTGCGTATCTTTTAAGCATTAATGAACCTTTACCAGTGAATATTTTCTACCATCAAGTAATATATCAAAATTAAGAGTCTCATCAACCTGAGGCATTTGTTTTTCTTTAACAACAACTACAACATCACGGTCATCGAGAATTCCGCCAAGCTTTGCCATCTCATTTTTATCATCTTGAGAAATGTAATAAACACGGCTCTTTGTATATTTATCAACAGGAGAATTGTAATAATAAAGAACAGAATATTTTCTTTCGTTATTCAAAACAACAATTTTTTTGTTATTTTGTTTTGCATATTTTGCAAATCTCATCAAATCGTTCTGTCCAAATTCATAATCCATGTTATAAAACAATTTTGTTCCAAAAGCAGATGCAATAATTATGAGCAAAGCATAACATGCAAAAACACCTTTAGTCCAATTTTTTACAGCACAAACTATACTGAAAATGCCGAATAAAAGAACAAGTGATATACTGAACCATTTAATTATAAGTAAATCAGAATATACTTGAGCAGGCAAAAAGTATTTTGAAAAACAAGTTACAATTCCTGCCAATATACAAATTCCACCCAAAATATACACTGATATATTAACAGGTTTTTTAAATTTGTTATTGAACATATAATTTTCCCATAACGCACCTATTAAGAAAGATGTAAAGAAATAAACAGGTAAAATATATGTAATCAACTTTGTTTTAGAAGCTGAGAAGAATAACATTGTTACCAAAAATGCAATTCCGTTAAATAACAGGAATTTTTTTCTGTCTGACAAATCTTTAAAACTTATATTTTTTAAATCCTTAACTTTGGCAATCGCAATTGCAATTACTGAAAAAATCCAAGGAATTAATCCCCAAAGTAATGTAAAAATATAGAAATAAAACGGTTGTTTTCTATCAATTTGACTTGATGAGAAAAATCTGTTTATATGATGCTTCATAATATATTCGTTAAAAAATAACGGATCATGAATTTTAAACATAATAATATGCCAAGGAAGCACGATTAAGAAAAACAGCAAAAATCCAGGCAAAATATATTGAGGTCTAAATACCTGTTTAAAAGTTTTGTTAGCGAGAGTAACAAAAAACATAACGGCAAACGGAACAACAAACCCCGGAATTCCCTTAGCCATAACAGCAAGACCTGAAAATATATAAAATAACCACCACATATATTTTTTGTTTTTGTCTGAAACAAATTGACTTAAAAAGCCAAACATTACAGAAAAACCTATACATGTAGTAACAACAATATCAAGGATTGCAAACTTTGCAAGTATAACAAATTCGAGTGTAGTTGCAAGAATTATCGCAGATATTACGCCAAACCTTCTTGATACAACCTTTTTCCCCGTAAAATACACAAGCAAAGTAGAAAGTGTCCCATACAAAGCAACAGGAAATCTTGCAGTAAATTCATTTACTTTTCCAAAAATTGCAAAAGACAAACACTCTCCCCAAAAATAAAGCGGAGGTTTTTCAAAGAAATAATCCCCGTTTAAATAAAGGGTTAAAAAGTCTTTTCCATGGAACATATCTCTTGCCATTGAAACATATCTTGTTTCATCGACATCCATCAATGCATAATTCCCTATATTAAAGAAAAATACAAAGTAACATATTACCAACAGTCCAAGAAACGTGAATAAATCACGATGTTTCTTTATAAAATTAATAGTTTTTTCCATAAATTAATATATCTCCCTAATTATGACAACAATTTTATCATAAAAAGCGAAATCAAATACTAATTTATTAATGCAAATATTTCAAATACAAATACACAGAGCTTAGAGCCAACGAAACAAAAGTTACAATCACCCCGTATTTCATAAACCGCATAAATGAAATCGGATGACCTTTAACAGCAGCAGTTT
>USJT01000078.1 GCA_900555175.1 uncultured bacterium | reverse complement strand
AAATTTATCTATTTTAGCTCTTGCTGTTTTTATTTGTTTTTCTTGATTTTTTAATTCCTTTTTATAATCACTTGCAGAAATTTTATCTCCTGGGAAAATTGTATTAATTTTAGTTTCAATACCTTCACTAGCCCCTCTTGCAGGAATTATTAAAAAAGCATTTTTCAGTGCGTCTAAATCTTTTGCATTTTGCATGTTATCGACAGTTTTATAAAATACATCTGAACTTGAATTCAAAAGTTGATCCATGTTTTTTGCTGCTCGTGGTGCAATATTGTAACCTGTGATTGCGCCTGCTGTGCCTACGCAAATTCCTGAAGCCAAAGCTGTTAAATTATTTTGAGTTTTATTATCATAACTTTGTATTGAATTAATAGGCATTAAAATTCCCCCTTTTATTTTATTAAATTTATTTTTATTAAAACTCGTAAATATAATTATTGCTATAATATAGCTCAAATGTTACAAAAAGTTACTTGTATTTTGTTCTGCTTATATTTTTTGTTGTAAAATGTTTTTATTACATAAGAAATGAGGTTTTAAATGAATACAGCAGTTTTAGTCGGAAGAGTAGGCCGTGATGCCGAAATCAGATATTTTGAATCAGGCAAAGTTAAGGCTAACTTTTCTATCGCAGTTAACCGTTGGGATGCTAAAACTAAATCAGAAGTTGCTGATTGGTTTAATGTTGATGTTTGGGATAAACTTGCAGAATTTGCAGGTGAGTATGTAAAAAAAGGTGCTCAAGTAGTTGTTGATGGCAGAATTGGTCAAAATAAATGGACTGATAAAGCAACAGGTAATGAAAGAGAAAATTTCCTTATTATTGCAAACAGTATTAGATTATTAGGTTCTAAAAGGGACGTTGAGCAAGATCAATTATGATAATTAATTCAGATGTTGTAGGTATAATTGCAGATGATTTAACAGGCGCAAATGATACAGCGTTACAGTTTCATTTGAAGGGAGCTAATACTCAAATTTTGCTTTCCGATGAGATTGAACCTTTGAATATTAAAAATACTCAAACTTGGGCGATATCGACAGAATCGAGAAATGTTGAACCTGAAATTGCATTTGAAAGAGTTTTAAAAACTACAAAAATGCTTGTAGATAAAATTAATCCAGATTATTTTTATAAAAAAATTGATTCTACATTAAGGGGAAATATTGCAGTTGAAGTATTAGGCATTTTATCTGTTTTGGATTATGATGCATCAATTGTTGTACCGGCATTTCCTGCTGAGACAAGAACAACTGTTGGTGGATATCACCTTATGAAAGGTGTTCCGATTGAAAGAACCGAAATGGCAAGAGATCCGTATTCCCCAATTTGTGAATCGCATGTGCCGACGTTGTTGAAATCTCAAGTTTTACCGCAATATCAAAACCTTATCGGTAGCTTGGAGCTTAAAACTATTATGAAGGGTGCTGGCCCTATTCTTCAAAAAATCAATGAGTTGGTTCGAGAAGGTAAAAAACTTATTGTTGCAGATGCTGTTTCAACTGTTGATATTGAACAGATTGCACTTGCCATAAAAAAATCTGAAAATAAAATTTTACCTGCAGGAACAGCTGCATTTGCTCAGGCTCTTGGAGAATTTTGGTTTGCTGATTTAGATGCAGAACATATTATTAAGACTTTCCCAAGATTGCCTAAATTTATTGTTTCAGGAAGTGCAACTCAAATTACTGCTAATCAGATTGAAAAATTAGAAAATAGCGATGAGTTTGATGATGTTCTTGTAATAAGTTTGGATTTGCAAACGGTGTTGGACGGTGTGAAAGATGAATTTGTAAATCGTATTGTTTCAAATTTGAGATTTGATAATACGGTTGTTGTTCACACATCAAAGTTAATAAAAGAATTTGACGGCTTTTCTGAAGCTTCGTTGAATGCAGAACTTACAAAAGCAAATCTTGCATCTGTTATAACTGATTTTCTTGCAGAATTAACAAAACGTGTTCTTGCAGAAAAAGAAGCAATTTTAATTACTCTTGGCGGTGAAACTTCTTTCAAATGTTGCAGTGCAATAGGTGCATATCAATTGCAATTGATAGATGAAGTTGCTCCTGCTATTGCTTTGACTTTGGATCACAATGCTCAATGGATAGTTACAAAGTCAGGGAATTTGGGTGGTGCAAATACTTTAATTGATATTTTAAGATATTTCGAAACCCATGGCGGTTTACAAAATGGATAAAATTGTAATTACAACAGGTGATCCAAACGGTATTGGTGCGGAAATTACAATAAAAGCTTTGAAAAATTTGGATTTGCCTTCTGATAAAATTGCATTAATTTCAAATAAAAAAATATTGAATTTTTACGGAAAATTAGATAAGGATTATGAAATTATTGAAATTCCTTATGATTATGAAATTAAGCCTGGTAAAGTTTGTCGTGAAGCAGGAGAATTTTCATTTCAATCTGTCAAATTAGCATGTGAAATTGGGGCAAAAGCTATTGTAACGGCTCCTGTTGCAAAAAATGCGCTTTATCTTGCAGGACAAAAATTTAATGGTCAAACAGAAATTTTACAAAAATATTTGGCACATGATAATCAGCTCGCTGAAATGCTTTTTGTTGCGGGAAATTTTAGAGTTTTGCTTTTAACTCGTCATGTCGCATTGAAAGAGATTAATATTACAAAAGAAATGGTTGTTGAAAAAATTTCTAATTTAAAAGATTTTTTTGAGAAAAAATTAAAAATTTCTGAGCCAAGATTTGCGCTTTGCGGTTTTAATCCTCATGCAGGAGAAGACGGTATTTTAGGAAGGGAAGAAATTGATATTTTAATTCCTGCCGTAAATGAATTAAGAGCAAAAGGAGTTAATATTACAAATCCATTGCCTGCGGATACGTTATTTATAAAACTTGCAAAAGAGTATTTGTCAGAAAATCAAAATAAAAATAATTATAATTTTTCAAATGGCTTGTCCTCTTGTCATTCTGATAGCAGGTCTTCTTATTACGATTGTTGTATTGCAAATTATCATGATCAGGGCTTAATTCCGATAAAGACAGTAGCAGGTGATAAAACTGTTAATATGACAATAGGACTTGATATTATAAGGACATCTCCGGGCCATGGTACTGCATTTGATATTGCAGGTAAAAATATTGCTGATGAAACTGGCATGATAGAAGCTATAAAGTGTGTATATCAATAATTTTAATATTTCGTAATCAAATTTTGTAAGAATATTGACAAAAATCCTACTTTTGTAATATTGTAAACAAAAAATTAAGAAAGGGATATATGAGTAAATTAAAAATTGGTATAGCTTGCGCGGCATTTGCAGCATTTGCAGTTTCTTCTTATCACGAGCATAAACATTATAACAAAATTAAAAATGAACTTCATCAAATTGATTCAGCAAGATTTAAAAATGCTGAGAGAACTTTAAATAATAGTTTGCGCCCAGATGGGACATATATTGATATAATGCAGAATTTAGATGAAATGAGAGCATTTTGGAAGAAAGAATATAAAGCAGTAAAAGATTCAGTTGCTGCATTAAATTCTGAATCAGCTAAAAGAGCATACTCAAAAGGTATTAAAGTTGCTGGCGATTCTGCTAAAACTATTATTAAATCTGTGAAATAGATTTTATAAAAGTTATTAAATATAAAAAAAGACCTCTTATTATCAAGAGGTCTTTTTTACTCTTTATATTATTTATTCTAAGCAGCTGTTTTAACTTGTTTTTTATCGTTCCAGAAATCAACTAACATACTGCAGAAGAAGATACTTGAATAAGTACCGATTGTAATACCTAAAATCATTGCAAGAACGAAATCTTTTGTTGTTACGCCGCCCCAGAAGTATAACGCAAATAACGTAATCAATGTAGTTAAAGATGTGTTGATACTTCTTGTTAAAGTTTGGTTAACAGATGCATCTACAATTTCGCCGAAAGACATTTTCTTTGAATAATATCTTAAATTTTCTCTGATTCTGTCAAATACAACGATTGTATCGTGTACTGAAAAACCGATTACTGTCAAAATTGCGGTGATGAACAATCCGTCAATTTGTACGTTATAAATAAGTCCGAGTATTGAAAATATACCGCATACAAATATTACGTCATGTAATACCCCAAGGATTGCGGCAAGAGCATAATCAAATCTAAATCTGAATGAAAGATATGCAACAATTCCTAAAAATGCAAGTGTAACTGCAATTAGGGAATTTTTGAATAATTCTTTACCCATTGTCGGACCAACAGAACTTACTGACATTAATTCAGGATTTTTATAATCTTTTTGAAGCTCACTTGTGATAATTTCTGCTGTATTAGAATCTTTTTCAATAAATTTTGTTCTTATAGAAATTATTGAATTAATTTTTGATTTTGTTTTTTCTTGTTGTTCTGTATTTACGTTCAATATTTGTATATAAGGATTTTCAATACCTACTTTTTCAAGATTATCTCTTGTTTTTGAAATATCGCTGTTTGCGAGTTTTTGTTCAAGTCCGTATTGCAAAATTGTACCGCCTGTGTAGTCAATACCGACTTTCATAGGTGCATGGTTTGCATAAGTAACAGATGAATAAATCATTGCAATAATCCCTGGGATTAATAAAAGGCAAGTTAAACCCATCCACCACCATCTGTATTTTACAACATGAACTAAATGTTTTTTACCTGTATTTATCATAATTTTTTTAACCTTTCTTATATCTTTGTCAGCACTCCGTTAGTCCAGAATACCAAAACGTGCTTTTTCACGTTTTGTTTCTGTTGCTTCATAGCTTTTCCCTATTTCATCTTGTCTTAATCCGAACAATGCAGGATGTTTAAGTTCTCCTGTACCGAAGATTAAGTGCATGAAGTTTTTGGTTACGGTAATTGCACTGAACATTGATACAATAACACCGATTGCAAGTGTTAAAGCAAATCCTTTAACAACACTTGTTCCCAAAAGATAAAGGATTGTACATGTAATAATTGTTGTCATATTTGAGTCAAAAATACTTGTGAATGCTCTGTCAAAACCTGAATTAATAGCAGTGAAAAGATTTCTTCCGTCTCTTAATTCTTCTTTAGTTCTTTCGAAAATAAGAATGTTAGCATCAACCGCCATACCGATAGACAGGATAAAACCTGCGATACCTGCAAGGGTTAATGTTACAGGGATTGTTTTGAATAAAGCAAATAATATTAAACTGTATATTACAAGAGCAATATCTGCAATCAAACCAGGTACGTGGTAGAATGCAATCATAAATATCATAACTGCTGAAAGTCCGATTATACCTGCTTTTTTAGATTTTGCGATACTGTCTGCACCTAATGTAGGTCCTACTGTATTTTCTTCAACGATTTTGGCAGGAACTGGTAATGCTCCGGCATTAAGAAGGTTTACCATTCTTTCTGCTTCATCATAAGCAAAACCGCTTTCTCCGCCTGAAATTTGAGCTTTACCGCCATAAATAGCTTCGTTTACTCTAGGAGCTGATTGAAGTTCGCCGTCAAAGAAAATAGCCATTTGTTTGCCGACTAAAGCTTTTGTTAAATCTGCGAATTTTTTTGCACCTTCTGAGTTAAATTCCAATGATACAACCCATTGACCAGTTGAATCTGTACTTAGTGTAGATTTTGCAAGATCTCTACCTGTTAAACCTGTTGAAACCCAAATAGGTGAACCGTCAGCAGCTTTGCCTTCTTTTTTGAATTCCAATTGAGCTGTTTCACCGATGAAAGCTTTTGCTTCTTTCAAATCTGTTACGTTTGGAATTTCTATTAATAATCTTTTTTCGCCAACTTGTTGAACAACTGTTTCTGCAACACCAAGTTTGTTAACACGTTGTTCAATAGCGAATTGAAGTCTGCTCATTACATCAGGTGTAATTTTTGCAATTGTGTCTGTTGTTTCGGCTTCAAGAACC
>USJT01000077.1 GCA_900555175.1 uncultured bacterium | reverse complement strand
GTCCATTGCGTCAACAATTTCTTTTACAGCAGCATCGTGAACCATTATGTATCTGTCAATATGTACACCTAATGTATCTTCAATTGTTTTTTTAGTCATTTCAATGCCACCTATTGCGTGGGCTGCATTAATTTTGTTTACACCGTTATCCCCAGGTAAATAAACTTTACTGTCTCTAGGTATTGATAGAGCATTTACAGATTTTGTTCTTGGATCAATATTTAAAAGAATTATTGTATCTGTTCTTGTGCCTGTCCATAAATCATTTGGATTACCGCTTACGTCAACGCCTAAGAATAAAATATTTTGTCGTCTAAGCCCGAATGGTAAAGTAAATTCTGCATGTTCTTTGTTCGCGTTACTTATGTTAAGTTTCTGGAAAAGTTGGGTAATGATAGAATCTTCTCCAAAATGTTCTTCTAAAAATTCTTCATTATCCGCAAGTACGAATATGCCTAAAATAATACCAATGAAAACAATTGTCATACCAATAAGAACTTTTGCAAATGATGCGCGTTCTTCCCGTAATTGTTTTTGATGTTTTATAAAAGCTTCAGTTCTTCCATTTACTTCTCTTCTTCTGTATCTTTGATTGTTTGCCATATTTCTTACCTTTTTACATAACCTTAATTAAATAAGTTGACACTAATGTGAAATAGATTGCCAACCCTAACACGTCAATTGTTGTCGCAATTACAGGGCCTGATGCGACTGCAGGATCTACTTTCATTGCTTTAAGCGCAAATGGTGTAAATGTACCAATAATTGTTGCCATAGTCATATTAATAGCCATTGCAATTCCGACTACGGCACCTAAAGCTTTGCTATGTTGCCATCCCCAGCATACAAGGGTTACTAAAACGCCAAAGATGGTTCCGATAACAAGACCGATTAAAGCTTCTCTAAGTATATGATGAATTGCCGAACCAAGACTGATTTGACCTGTTGACAAGCCTCTGACAATTAATGTAATACTTTGAGTGCCGATATTACCTCCAAGACCTGCCAATAACGGCATAAATATTGCAATAATCGGGAGTGCTTGCAGGGTATGATCAAAATGATTGCCGACATTTACTGCAATAAATTCTCCTATCAATGTAATGAAAAGCCAAGGAGTTCTTGCTCTTATTGCATTTAAAATATTACCTGTCAAAATTTCATCTTCATCAACTACTTCTGTTGAAATACCTGAAGATTGGTAGATTTCTTCTGTTGTTTCTTCTTCAAACAAATCATGAACGTCATCCCAAGTAATCATTCCCTTTAGTCTGTTATATAAGTCAACTACCGGTAATGCGTTATATTGGTATTTCATAAATTCATCAATTATAAAGTCGCTGTAATCATCAACATGAAGCTTTACTATATCTGAAATCATAATATCTTCAACTTTTTGATTAGTTGGAGAGGTTAATAATTTTCTAAGAGAAACAACACCTAAAAGGTGATTTTGTTTATCCACAACATATACATAATAAAGCTCCATATTGTCTTGTTCAGCTTTAATTCTTATATGATTTAAAACGTCTTGAACGCTCATGTCTGAATTAACAGTTAGCACTGAAGGGTTCATAATACCGCCTGCAGTGTCTTCATTATATGTTAAAAGTTCTCTGACTTCTTCTGAAAATTTGTGCGGAAGTTTGTCTAAGTAGGTTTCACTTTCATCTTCTTCCATATCGCCTAAGACATCGGCTGCAGCATCGTGTGGAAGTTGAGTCAAAATTTGTGATGCAAGGTTTTCATCAATATCGCTTAAAAGTTCTACTTGCATTTGTGGGGGTAAATATTCCATTAAATCGGCAGCTTTTTCAATTTCAAGCAATTTGAAACATTGAATTCTTTCTTCAGGTTTCAACTCTTGAAATATGTCAGCTAAATCTGCGACGTGATAACTGTTCAACTCTTCTTTAAGTTGATCAAGTGTTTCATCGTCCATGATTTCTCTTATTCTGTCGACAATGTTTTGAACGTTCATCATAATATTATTATATTATAAACATAGAATAATTTTTAATCCCGTATTTGTTGTAAATCTAAATTTTTAATATACATTTTTGTCAAAGGTTTGTTAATAAAACCATAAAGATTAGTTCCAACCATTTTTAAAGATTTCCAATCTTTGCACATAACAGTGATTGAACGTGATTTATAGTTTACGTTTATAATATTACCGACTTTGGGGTGAGAAATATTATTCCTTTTTAAAATTTTTGTCGTTTGTTCTTCATCTAAAATTCTTAATTTATAAGGATTTGGAATAAAATACTTGTTTTTATGAGTGTAATAACAAGGAAGCCAAGGGTGGAGAGCTCTTATTCTGGCATGGATTTGCTCTGCTGTTTCTTTTTCAAAATCAAGCATCATATCATCAGGAGTTATGTTTGGAAAATATGTTGCTTCTTTTTCATTTTGATTTACCGGAATTATTAAGCCGTCACGTAACTTATTAAGAATTTCCGTGCACAATAGTCTTGCTTGATAAACAGTTCGTTCTCTCAATTCTTTGCCGGTATCTGTCGGAAATATTTCAATTTCTTTTTGCTCAAGAATTGCTCCTTCATCATATTTTTCATTTATAAGATGGAAGGTTACTCCTGATTTCTTTTCGCCATGCAGAATCGTTTGTAAATAGGGGTTTGGCCCTCTGTATTTTGGAAGAAATGAGGGGTGAACATTAACAGATGCAATTACAGGTAAATCTATAATTTCTTTTTTCAATCTTTCTTTCCAAGTTCCGACTAATATTACATCTGCGTTTAATTTTAATATTTCTTTTTTGAAATCTTCAGAATTTGCGGAGTGGCATTTTATTTCATGTAATTTGTATTGCTTTATCAAGGTTACATCCGGAGAACTCTTGAAAAAATCCCTTATCGCAAGTAATAAAGGTGACATTGCGGTTCTTTCATAACGGAAAATTCCTGCAATTTCGCAATTTGCATTAAGAGTACCTTCTATAAGGTTAGATAACATTTCACCTTTACCTAAAATAACGACTTTCATATAAATTACCCCAAAAGTTTAATATCTTAATATCTGATTTTGGATGCTCTATCCATTTCTCTGGCATGGTCTTTTTTTGCAATATCATCGCGTTTGTCATGAAGCTTTTTACCTTTTGCAAGCGCAATTTCAACTTTTGCAAAACCTTTTAGCAAAAATACTTCCAGCGGAACAATTGTATAGTTATCCTGCTTTACTTTTGTTTGCATTTTTAAAATTTCTTTTTTGTTGAGCAGAAGTTTTCTTACTCGTTCTGCTTCGTGGTTAAATCTGTTGCCTTGTTCGTATGGTGATATGTGGCAATTGTACAGAAAAATTTCATTATCATCTATTTTGCAAAAGCTGTCTTTTAGATTTATTGCATTTTTACGTATAGATTTTATTTCAGTGCCTGTTAAGACAATTCCGGCTACATATTTTTCTATAATTGTGTAGTCGTGGAAGGCTTTTCTATTTGTTGTGATAATTTTTCTGTCCATAAAGCAATTATATCACAGATTAGTCATACAGAAAACATTTTACTTTATGTGAACTTCCTTTTTCTTCAGGAATAAAGTTTTTGCATTTATCCATTACTCTTGGGCATCTTGTGTGGAATTTGCAGCCTGCGGGTAAATTTTCTGGGGATGGTAATTCTCCTTTAAGGATAGTTTTTTTGCCTGTTTTATCTATTTGAGGAACTGAACTTAAAAGGGCTTTTGTGTACGGATGAAGCGGAGATGAAAATATATCAGATGTCTTGCCTGATTCGACAATTTCTCCAAGGTACATAATAGCAACTCTATCTGCAAGGTATTGGATTACGCTCATATCGTGGGTAATCAGTATAATTGTAAGGTTGTATTTCTCTTTAAGCTCTTTTAAAAGATTGATTACCTGAGCTTGAATACTTACATCTAAAGCACTTACAGGTTCATCTGCAATTATAAATTCAGGATTTAAAACTAAAGCTCTTGCAATTGCTATTCTTTGTCTTTGACCGCCTGAAAATTCGTGCGGATATAATTCAAGACAGCTTTCATCCAAACCTACAAGTTTGATTTTTTCTTTAATAATTTCTTCGATTTTGTTTTTTGAATAATCCGTATTGATTTCAAGCGGTTCTTTTAGAATATCAATTATTTTCATTTTGGGATTAAGGCTTGCGTATGGATTTTGAAAAACCATTTGTGCATGTTTGCGAAATTCTTTTAAATCCTTTTTATTCAAAGATAAAATATTTTTGTCGTTAATTAAGACTTCGCCTGATTTAGATGGTTCAAGACGTAAAATTGCTTTTGCTATTGTTGATTTGCCACAACCTGATTCTCCTGCAAGTGCAAGAATTTCTCCTTTATGAATATCTAGTGATACACCGTTTACGGCGTGGATTGTCTTTTTGCTGCCTAATATCCCTTTATTTGTGTGATATTCTACAAATAAATCTTTTATTTTTATTAAAGTTTCGCAATTCATAGAATAATTTTAACTTAATTTTTAACCTATTGCAATTGCCTTTATGTTTTTAAATGTATGATATTAAAAAATAATTTTTTATTTTTTCTATTGATAATTTTCTAAAGGACACAGGCTAAAATCATTAGTAAGATTGTACCAATCTGCATCGCGGTTGCCATGTTCTGGGAAAATTTGTTTGAGTCGTATCTGCTGGCTGTTTTTTGAGCTTTGTAGGCGCTAGAGATACGTCTCAAACGATCCTCCTGAGAATCTGTATCAAATGTTGTTCCAAACATAGTTGATTCAAGACGGGCAAGTCTGTTTGGCATATTATCATTGTTGAATGAATGCTTAAATATTGATTTTTCAACTGATGCAAGATTAATTCTTTCAGGTTTATTTTCATGTTTGTTGTATGAATCATAGTCAAATTCCGGTGGTTGATATTCATCAAGCTTGTAATTTTTATCTAGAGGAATTGATGTGTCTCCATAAAAATCATCTGAGGAATTTGCTAATTTATTTTCCATAAGTTCTTCAGGTTGAATTTTTGATTGTAATCTTTCTACACGTGATGAAAAAGCATCTGTTTCATAGGTTTGACCAAGAGCTTTTTTCTCAAGATTTGCAAGCCTGCTGTTTAAATCTTGGGTTTTAAATTCCTGATTAAAAACTTGTTTTTCAAGAGCGTTTACAGATGGGTAATCTACGTTTGCTCCTGCAGGCGGAAGTTTTTCTTGTGCAAGTTTGTCATTATATTTGTATTCATCTTCTGCAAAGGTGTCTTCTTTTGGTGCAATTTCTTGACCTATCTGTTCTGCTGACATATCTTTCTTTAAAGATGCAATACGTTCATTTATTGTTTTATTTGGCTTGCTTTGCCCGTATACGCTTTTTTCTATTCTGGAAAGTCTTGAGGCATCATCTGATGTTGTGTATGTAAAACCGTATAACGAGTTTTCTAAATTATCGAGAATTGTTCCGTATTGGCTTGCAATTGTGCAAGGGGTTGCAATAATTAAGATACCGAAAATAATTATAAATTTTTTCATAACCGTAAACTCCTTACAGATAGGATAAAGGTGATTGTTATTGAAAACTATTCTACAAAGTTGGTATTTGAAAAAATTTATATTTAAACAAAAAATCGTAGAGCTTTAGCACTACGATTTTTTTATTATTAGTAAAAAGTATTAGTTTAGAGATTAATGTCTCAATCTTTTTAGAGCTTCCAATTCATCTTGGAAAGGTGAAATTCTTGTTAATTTATCAATAATAGCAGGCATTTTTTCACAGACATAATCAATTTCTTTTTCTGTTGTGAATTTGCTTAATGAAAATCTTATGCTTCCGTGAATTGCCGTGAATGGAACATTCATAGCTCTTAATACGTGGCTTGGTTCTAGTGAACCTGATGTGCAGGCGCTGCCTGAGCTTGCACAAATTCCTAAATCGCTCAAGTGAAGTAAGATTAATTCACCTTCAATATATTCAAATCCGATATTTGTTGTATT
>USJT01000076.1 GCA_900555175.1 uncultured bacterium | reverse complement strand
TCAATGGTTTATCCGCTAATTAAAATCGATATCCATGAAGCCATGCTCTACAACTGGAAAGCTATAATTGCAGGAACTGTTGTGTCTGCAATAGTCGGTTATTTATGTATTAAATATTTTATGAAATTTATTTCAAAATTTTCACTTGCAATATTCGGCTATTATTGTCTTATAGCAGGGCTTTTCACTGCCGTATTTTTTGCAATTTTTTCATAAAAATTGAATGTTAAAAAATGTAAAATTGATTAAATTTTACTGTCAAAAAAAAAAATTTACGCATCTTATATTAAATGCATTGATGTGTGGAGTAAAAATGATTTTACCTGTAAATAATAATACCAATCAAAACAATAACATCATAAATTTTTCTGCAAAGAGCAAAGATGAGCATAAAAAAGTTCTTCAATATAATCATGATACACTTTTGAAAAACAATCTTGCAACAAGAACAGATATTGGCATTGATAAATTATTAAATGCCTTTACTGTATATCCTGCAAAAGGTCTTAAGGGAAGCAGAAACGCGAATTTTTATGAATTTTTAACAATGGGGAATGTTCCATATTTAATAGGCAGTTTGATGTTGATGAATGTGTTTATGGGACCTGCAAATTCCTATTCTCATTTCCAACAAACAATTGCCAAACCGCTTGGTAAGAAACTTGCTCTCGGCGTAGTATTTTACGGACTTGCAAAAAATTTATCAAAATCTCTTATCAGCAAACCTATTCAAATGATGACAGGAATTGATATAGAAAGACCTTATGCAAAAGTTAATTATGAACTTCCTGATAACATCAATGATACAGATATCATAAGTATTGAACATCATAAAGTATTTGAAAGTGTTGAATTTCCACGTTGGGATTTGCTTTATGGTGATGTAGGTAAAGGTGAACCAAGAAACTTCAGATATGACAGAATTGCAAAAAAATTAGGCATGGGAGAAAACCTTAACGATTCTGATCAGGAAGTAAAAGCAAGAATTAAAGAAATTATAATAAAATCAAATCTTGCCAAGAATATGTCCTCATATTTATGGGCAGCAACAGGTGTTGCTCTGGCATTCCAAAAACCTTGGGAAAACTTCTTTAACGTAATGACTTTCAAATTCTGGAAGGGACCCGAATTTCTAAAAACGTTAGACTCATTTAGAAAGAATTTTGGGAAAAGTGTAAAATCACTTTATCAAGGTGAAGGACAGGGTATAACAAAACATGCCGGAAAAATTTTAATCGGAGCATCAATTTTATCATCAATTGTAGGAGTTGTAAATACAATGCACAGCTCTCACAAACCTTCAAAAGTGGATGCTGCAGATGTAATTAAAAAAGATGAAAAGTACGTGGTAAACTAATATGACAACAAATTTAATACACAATTACATAGCATCCGGTTCACTACACAAACCGACATCAGGGAATCAAAAAAGAAAAGAAGCCCCTAAAAAACCGATGCCTGATTTTGATATTGAACATGAACTTAATAACAGAACATTCATCAAACCATTAGAAGGTAAAGGACATTTAATCAACGGTAGTATTTTCAACATGCCTGCCGTAACGGTTAAAGACACATTATATAATGTAAAAGCATTCGGCCACGCCGTAAAAGGTGAAGCAAACGACCACGAACTTGGCAAACTTAATGATGTAGGTTTAAAAGTTGGCGGACTTGCAATCGCGGGTTATCTTTTCACGAGAAAACAAACTCCTATGACTAAAGGAATGGAATTTATAGGCTTAGGTTCTTTCCTAGCTTCAATGGCTATTTGGCCTAAAATTGCAATCCAATTACCTGCATACCTTATTCACGGAATAAATGTTCAAAAACAATACGAAGACAGTTTTGGAAGAAAAAAACCTTTCTATCAAGATCCGCAATTTATTCCTTGGGACTTGTATTCTGATAAAGAAATTCAAAAAATAGGAAATAGATTAGGAGTTCCTAAAGATATCCCAAACAGACGTGATGCAATTCAAAATAAAATGAAAAAAATTGCTATCCAAAACAATACTTTATGGATGCTTACCGCAGGTTTTGCAACTCCAATTATGAGTGCACTTATTTGTAACAGAACAGAACCTTACCTTGCTAATTGGTTAAATGATAGAAAAAATAAAAAAGCAGATAAAATTTTAACAAACTTAGATAAATATTCTAACAAATATCAAACAAGTACAATTAGTAAAAAATTGGAAGAAGTTATTGCATTATATGGCAATAAACCTGTTGACGAAGATTTATTAGAAAATATTACGGATGCATTCAGAAGCAGAATCGATTATGTAACATCAGCAAGTATTAAAGAAGATTTAAGAAATCTTATGATGACTAAAAAAGCTTATGCTATTGATGACAATACAGCTAAAAATATCAGCATTAATCTTCAAAAATTATTAAAAGCTAAAAATTATACTGATGAAGAAATTAAAGCTGCTATTCCGAATGAAGCTGAAATGGTACAATTATTTACAGATAACCATTTTATTGATCCGTCAAAAGAAACAAAAGATTTTCAAAGTATCAAAAACAAAATATCTAAAACTATTAAACTTAATATCTTAAATTACAACCAAAATGCAGGAAAAGATGATCCTCTTGATTGGCATTTTATACAACAAATAATTACAAATAACAACAGAGAATCTCATCCTATTGAAAAAGAATTGTTTAAAGTTCCTGGTATAAAATTTGATACAACAATGCAAGCAAGATTGAGAGATCTTGCAAAAATTACAGATGATTTTAGTGCTAAAAACTACGCACTTGATGAATATGCAGTGCTTAAAATCGGTTCAGCACCGGAAACCGTAATTGCAAATTATTGGAACAATATTTCTAAAGAAGCATTAAATATTTTTGGCATTTCATTCAATGATATCAAAAATGTTAAACACGATAGAACCCTTATTGGAAACTTATTAAGAAATAAAATTGAAACAATTGTTTCAAATGATGATCTTTATAAAAAAGTAATGAAAGAATTGGTAGAAAAAATTGCTTCAATAAACAACGAAATTAAATCCAGTGATTTGGCAACACCTTTATTAAAGAAAGAAGAAGGTTTGAACGATGCTCAAAAATTGGCAAACAGATCATCTTATGAAAAAATTGTTGATAAAGAATTTAATTCTTATGCAAATACTGTAAAAGAAAAAGGCTTTACAAATCTTTCTCATGCAATTGCAGGCTTTAATGCAGACGACACAGTCGGCACTGCTCAAAATATACAAAAAGCATTTGTATCAGACAGATTGTTAGGTGTAAAAAGTTCATTCTACAGACTTATTAACACACTTGATTTTTACAGACGTATTGCAAAAAATGCGAATGATATGAATTCTATCGGGCAATATCCAAGAGAAATAAAAGAAGAAATTATCGAACTATGTAAAATAATAACTCTGCAAGGACATTCATCTGATAATGCAACTAAATTCTATATGCTTAGAAACCCGCATCCTTCAAATGACAGAAGTCCTCTGGAAGTTAAAGACGGCAAAGTAGTTAATAAATACTTTGGACATTGCCAAGCTCCACAAGATATTGCTGGTGATAAATACTTCTACCAAAGAGCAATGCAATTAATGTTTGAAGAAAAAATGGACGATGAAACTTCAAAAATTCTTGAAAGCAGTGCTATAAAAGATGAAGTTTCAACATACAGAGAATTGGTACTTGATAAAATCGGCGGAGAAAAATACATAATGAAACCTCGCCATAGAATTAGACCGGAAAGTAATGCAGGTTCAAATCTTAAATTCTTATTAACAGGTATTGCACCAGATGAATTTGTATTCAAATCAAGTCAGCAAGTATTTAACTCTAAAAAATGGTTCAAAATATTTGGTACATTTGGTGCAGCATTGTTAGGAGTAACAGTTCTTGCACAATTCTTCTTTGGAAAAACTAATAATCAAAAAACAAGGTAATACAAAATGATAAGCTCAACAAATTTACTTACATCATTAAAACTTCAACAAGTAAATAATACTCAAACTTCAGCCGCATCCTCAAATAATGCGACAATACCTGTGGCTGCAGAAAAACCAAAATCAGGGCTTATCGGAGCATATTTAAACAATCTTGCAATGATTAACATTCCGGCAGTAAAAAAAGCTGAAAGTACAGCTCCTGTTGATTACCATAACGATTTAAGAACATTATTTAAAAATAATGGCGCAAAAATTCTTGCAATGGTTCCAAGAACATTCAACGCAAAAGATCTTAACGGGAATGAATATATTGACGGAAATGAACAATGCGGAACATTTTTAAATGCAATAGACAGATTAGACGAAGTAAAAGCTGACGGATTCAACACATTACACGTACTTCCGATAAGCACTCCTGGTAAAATTAAAGCTATGGGAACAGCAGGTTCTGTTTACGCACCTAAAGATATGTTAGAAATTGACCCTAACCTTATCGATAAAAATGACCCGAGAAGTGACAAAGAACAATTTAAAGCATTTGTAGACGAATGCCACAAACGCGGAATAAGAGTAATGGTTGATATTCCAAGTTGTGCATCTTATGAAATGTTCTTGAATATGCCCGAATTGATGGCAAAAGAAAAAGACGGACTTGCAAAAACTCCTCAAGGTTGGAACGATATCAGAATGCTTGAACCTTGGGAAGATGAAGGCAAAAGAACTTTGAATCCGAAATTACTTGCATATCATAAAAAATTAATTGATATGTTAATAGATGTAGGAGTAGACGGAGTAAGAGTTGATGTAGCAAGAACCAAACCTGCAGAATTCTGGGATGTACTAATTCCTTATTCACACATGCGAGATCCTGAATTTGGTTGGCTTGCAGAAACTTATACATATGAAGATGCATCTCCTCAAGCAAATATGCCTTATGACAGACCTGAAGATTCTCTAAGAGCCGGATTTGACCTTATATACGGGCAATACCACATATTCCATGAATGGCCAAATGCAACAACATTTATGGATTATGTAAAAGAACAGCTTGACATGTCATACAGACTTCCGAAAGGCAAATCTTTAATCGGATCTTTTGCTACACACGATGACATTTCTCCAATGTTCCACGGTGGCAGAGATTACTGCAACTTGACAATGGGCTTACAAGCAACTTTACCAATGCTTAACCCATATATTCTTGACGGTTATCAATCAGGTGACAATTATTCTTACCCTTACGAAAACAAATATAACCCTGTAACTCAAACTGATAACCACGAAATGACTGTTCATACAGGCAGACTTGATATATTTAATCTTTCAAGAAAACCGGGCGGCAAAGAACCTGAAATCGGTCAGTTTATGAGAAGTGCCTTCAAAATGAGAGATAAATATAATGATGTAATTACTAAAGGTACATTTATTCAGTTAGATAAAACAAACGATAAAAACGATCAAATTATCGCTTATGCAAGACATTTAAACGGTAAGACACTTCTTGTTGTAGCAAACAAAAACGTAAATCGTTCTGTTGCGGCAAAAATTAAAGTACCGACATTAAAAGCAACTCAAGAACTTAATAACCTATTACCATCATACGGAAAAGAAAGTATTTTGCAGGCAAGAGATAATGAACTTAACGTTGATTTAGGACCTGCAAGAGTTCACGTATTTGAAATAGATACTCCAAATATTGAAAATTATTGCGATAAAATTTATAAGCAAAACCTGTAAATAAGAAGGCACATTAAATAAACCGCAAAAACAACTGTTAAAAATTTAACAGTTGTTTTATTCATTTTTGATTTTTTTTATTGTTTGATATAAAATATTTTGGCGGAAATAAGAAATATAAATAAGCAAAAATAGGACGAGGTATAAATATGTTACAAGAATTTATAAGTTCAAAAATACACAGAGCAACAGTAACAGATGCAAATCTTAATTATGTAGGCTCAATTACAATTGATGAAACCTTAATGAAAGCATCTAAAATCAAAGAATGGCAAAAAGTAGACATTTTAGACATTAACAACGGCGAAAGGTTTCACACATACGTAATCAAAGGTGAACCTGATTCAGGAATGATTTGTCTAAACGGAGCAGCTGCAAGAAAAGTTCAACCGGGAGACAAA
>USJT01000075.1 GCA_900555175.1 uncultured bacterium | reverse complement strand
AACTGTATCGTATTCTGTCGTCAGTGAAGAAATTTCTGTATCCAAGTTTTTCATTTTCATATCAAGAGTTTCTTCTTTTGTATTTAATTTTGCCTTTTCTGTATTATATTTAGCTTCAGCTTGTGCAATATATGTATCGTCAGAAACTTCTTTTATGTATGTATCTGTTGCGTAATTCCCTTGATAATAATATCCGTCATCTTTTACTTTCGATATATATAACATACCGTTTTGCAACATTTCTTGAAGATATTCATTATCATCAATTTGGGTATTTTCTGTCCAGCCGTTTGTACATATTTGGTTAAATAATGCATCATAGAAAGTTGCTTGAGCTAAATCATCACTTGAAATAGATTTACCTGTTGTAATTGTTAATGTTGTATTATTATCGATAAGTGATGAAGTTGAAAGTTTGTCGCCAACGTAATATTTATCAATACCGTTTGAGTCTTTTGCAGATACGCCGTTCATGTAATCATAAAAGTAAGTTAAATATGCTTTCATGATACTGCTAATGTTAATACCTATTGCAGATGAACGACCCTCATTATCATCCTTACCTGTATCTGTGTTACCATAAGCTACAAGACCAATATAACCTGTTCCTGATTCTGATCCGGATAACCAATTGTTAGTTGAATTTATAACTTCTGTATTATTCTTTTTACGGGTTTGGAGTCTATGTACAAAGTTACCCATATCATCGTCATTAAAGAATTGCCATTTATTTTCTTCGGCATTATCACTTTTGCCGTCAATATTACAATTATTACTTAGTAAGACTTCGATATTTGTTCTTGCATATTCAAGTGCTTGTTGAGTGTATGGATCTCCTGTATCAAGAAGTGAGTCTAATGTACTGAACATATCTTCCCATACAGTTGATGATGTAATTGCGTCAATTGCACCGCCTGCAAAACCAATTAAACCTGTTTTGTTTCCTGCAGTTTGCGCAATAAGTGTGACATCACCGCTTAAGATATCTCCAAGAGTGATTTGTCCGGAACCGTTGAGTTCTTTAAAGTTGGAAGCAACGTTACCTTCTCCATTTTGGTAATATTCTTTAGTGGTGTTATTATAAAGAGTTACACCGTTTGTGATATCTTTATTAAAGTTTGTATTTGTCGGATTAACTGAATATTCATCTAAAATTTTTGCTAATTCTTCAACTGTAACATCTTGAGTTTGAAGTGCAACAGTTGTATCTCCGCCTAAGCCTGCAGCTTGGTTATACGGCAAACCTTGAATTGTATTTTTCAAAGTTTCTGTTATTAAACCGCTGTTGTACAAACCTTCAATAAATGCTTGACGCATAGTTTCTGAAGGTAATGTTCCTAAACCTTCTTGCGGAATACCTGCAAAACGTGCAGCAGCAGCATATTTTTCGTTTAATGTTGCTCTGCCCATAGAGTCTGATAATATTGTAGGCATATAATCGTTTAATGCAGAAGGTGTCATTAATATTCCGTATGATAAAGGATTGCTTGTATCACCTGTGCCATAATAATCGTATATTAATTTTGTTTGATTTAATGAATTTTGATATTCGTTTGAAAGGTCAGTAAGCTCTCTGGACAATGCAATCTTCTGGTGAGATAATCGCATTGATTGATATTCACAGTCTGATTTCCTCGCTGTGATTGTCAATAATCTTGCTTGTCCTGCTGCTAATCCCATTGTTTTCGATTTTCCTTTCAAAACCAGTAACGTTCATTTACTTATTACGGAATTTATTTTTATAATCTTTAAAAAAATATAATTTATTGTAACATTTGTTAATAATTTAGAAGGCTATAAATCCAAAAATTTAAGTAAAATAAAAATACTACAAAAGTAATAAGATAAAATGATGAGATTTTGAAAAAAAGTGGTATAATATAAATAGAAAGATGAAGAAAATTTGTAAATATTAAAAATTTGTTCCGTTGCGCGTACGGAGTATTGGCCGGTTATTATTTTGTAATATACAAAATAGAAGAAAGGCAGAAAAGAAAATGACCAGCTTACAATTTCAAAATGATTTAGATCGCTTGATAGAAGTTTTGCCTGACAAGGTCAGGAAGCACATCTCTTATGACAAAATGGAAGATGTAATCGAAATTGTTTTGGATATTGGTAGAACTCCTGAAATTCGTCATGCAGGCGGCAAAATAGAATATCTTGGTGATGAATTTGTTACGGAAGATGATATTAATTATATAACCTCAAGAATTCAAGATTTTACATCTGATAACCGTTCCGGTATTCCCGGAACTCTTCACAGAATCAGTGCGATAAGAAACAGACAAGGCAAAATTATTGGTCTTACTTGCCGTATTGGTAGAGTTGTTACAGGTACTATTGATTGTATAAAAGATATTTGTATGATGAATAAAAGTATCCTGTTTTTAGGTCGTCCGGGAGTCGGTAAAACTACTAAATTGAGAGAAATTTCAAGATTGGTTGCAGATGAACTCGGAAAACGTGTTGTAATTGTTGATACGTCAAATGAAATTGCAGGCGATGGAGATACTCCGCATCCTGCAATAGGTCATGCAAGACGTATGCAGGTTACTCAACCGCAGTTCCAAAAAGATATTATGATTGAGGCAGTTGAAAATCACACACCTGAAGTTATCGTTGTCGATGAAATCGGTACGGAAGAAGAAGCGCAAGCTGCACGTACAATTGCCGAACGTGGGGTTATGCTGATTGCAACTGCCCATGGTAATAGTTTGGAAAATTTGATTAAAAACCCTACATTATCAGATTTGGTCGGTGGTATTCAATCAGTTACTTTGGGTGATGATGAGGCTAAACGTAGAGCTTCTCAAAAAACTGTTTTGGAAAGAGAAAAACAACCGACATTTGATGTTGTTATTGAAATTTTGGACAGAAATACTCTTGCGGTTTATAAAAATACGGCAGAAGCTGTTGATTATATCTTAAGAGGCTGGCCGATAAGACCTGAAATCAGAAAGGTTGATAAGTCTTATGATGCTCAACCGCAGGTTGAAGAAAAACATGAACCGGGAATTTCGGATATTCCAAAAGAGATTAACAAACTTGAACAAAAAATTCAGCCTGAACATAATTCTGATAGCTTGAAGTTTGGTTTTTCACGCCAAAAATATGTCGAAGAAGTTAAAGGGATAAAGAAAATATATCTTTATGCTGTTTCAAGAACTATTGTTGAAAAAGTTATTGAAAGACTTGATTTGAAAGCCGAAATTACACGTAATCTTGAAGATGCTGATATTGTAATTGCTCATAAAAACTTCATAAAAGGCGGAGCAAAAGTTTTGAGTACTGCAAATGATTACAGGCTTCAGATATTTTATGTAAAAACAAATTCAATGGCTCAAATTCAAAAAGTATTAAAAGAAGCTTTGCAAATAACAGAAGCATCAGAAACTTTATGCGGGTATTATGATGATGCAGAACGTGCTTTGGATGAAGCAAAAGCTGCAATTAATAAAATTCTTGCAGGTGCTGAGCATGTGGAATTGACCCCGCAAAATCAACATATTAGAAAGTTGCAACATGAACTTGTTGAACATAATTTGACAAGTAAATCTGTTGGAGAAGGCAGCAACAGACATTTGAGAATTGTTGGCGGTAAAGATTTTAATAACTGATTTGCTATGTTAAATATTTTTTGTTTATAATAACCTAAATTTAAAGGAGGTTTTATGAATAAAATTGATATTTACACATCTTCTACATGCCCATATTGCATTAAGTCCAAAAAACTTTTGAAAACTTTAGGCTTGGCCTATGAGGAACACAATATTGATGATTCTTTTGATGAAGTAACAAAAGAATTATCCGAAAAATATGAAAGACCAATTATGACAGTTCCTCAAATTATTATAAATGGTCATTATGTCGGCGGATATGATGATTTGGAAGCTATGTATAAAAGCGGAAAACTTAAAGAAATTATAGAATAAATAAAAAAGGTAAATAAAAAGACGGAAATTTTTTAATTTCCGTCTTTTTTTATTTGGAGATTCAGTTGCTCGCTTATTTTTATTATGGATTAAGCGGCACGCTTATCTTTAGTTTTATCCTTGATAAGTTTATGCAAAACCCGAGTTGTGGGTTAAGCGGCACGCTTACGCTTATTTGCAACCAAGTGGTCCTTCTTCTTCTTTGCTGTGTTTGAATTCAATAACAGCTTGAGCAGCTGCCAGTCTTGCTTGCGGTACTCTGAACGGTGAGCAAGATACATAGTTCAATCCAATTCTGTGGCAGAATTTAACTGAAGCAGGATCGCCGCCGTGTTCTCCGCAAATACCGCGTTTTAGATGCGGTCTTACTTTTAGAGCTTTATCAAGAGCTATCTTCATCAATTGACCGACACCTTCCTGATCAAGAGTTTGGAATGGGTTTGCAGGAAGGATTTTTTGTTCTACATAGTTTTGTAAGAATTTACCTTCTGCGTCATCTCTTGAATATCCGAATGTCATTTGAGTCAAGTCGTTTGTCCCGAATGAGAAGAACTCTGCGTATTTAGCGATTTGATCAGCAGTTAGAGCTGCACGCGGAATTTCAATCATGGTTCCGAACATGTAATCAACGATAACACCTTTTTCGTCCATAACTTCTTTTGCAACACGTTCAAGAACTGTTTGAACTGTTTTAAGTTCGTTAACGTGACCTACAAGCGGAATCATAACTTCAGGTTTAACATCAAGTCCTTCTTTTTTCAAATCGCAAGCAGCCGTAAATATTGCTCTAACTTGCATTTCGTTGATTTCAGGATAAGTTAAACCTAAACGGCAACCTCTCAAGCCCATCATTGGGTTAGATTCAGACATAGCTTCAACGATGTTAAGAAGTTTTTCATCTTCTTTGTAATCTTCGCCTTTAGCTTTTTTAGTTGCTACTTTTGCGATTAATTCTTCTTTATCAGGTAAGAATTCGTGAAGTGGCGGATCTAAAAGTCTTATTGTCATTGATTTTTCGCCTAAAGCCTTGAACATTGCGTAGAAATCACTGTATTGCATTGGTAATAAGTGATCCAAAGCTTCTTTTCTTGCTTCCGGAGTACCTGCAATAATCATTTTTTGAACCCAAGGAAGTCTTGAAGGATCCATAAACATGTGTTCTGTACGGCACAAGCCAACACCTTCAGCACCAAGTTCCAAAGCTTTTGCAACATCAGCAGGAGTATCTGCGTTAGCTCTTACGCTTAACAATTTAGTTTCGTCAACCCATTTGAACAATTTGTTGAAGTTTTCATCCATTTTAGGCGGAACTAAATGAACAGAACCTGCCATAACTTCACCTGTACCACCGTCAAGAGAAATGATATCGTCTTTGTGATAAACAGTTCCGTCAGCTGCTGTAAGAGTTTCATTTTTAAGGTCGATTTGTAAATCTTCACAACCTGCAACACAAGGTTTTCCCATACCTTTTGCAACAACTGCAGCGTGAGATGTCATACCGCCTCTTAGTGTTAAAACACCTTGTGATTCTATCATACCGTGAATATCATCAGGACAAGTTTCAATTCTTACTAATATAACTTTTTCACCTGCTTTACCGCGTTTTGCTGCTTCTTCTGTATCGAAAACGATTTTACCGACTGCTGCGCCAGGAGATGCTGCAAGACCTTGTGCAATTTTATGAGCTTCTTTTTTAGCTGCCGGATCAAAGTCAGGAAGAAGTACCTGATAAAGTTGGTTTGCATCAACAAGTTCTATTGCTCTTTCTTTATCAATAATTCCTTCTTCGCACATTTCAACGGCAATTCTAACAGATGCTTTTGCTGTTCTTTTACCGTTACGAGTTTGCAGGATATACAATTTACCTCTTTCAATTGTAAATTCCATATCTTGAACATCTTTATAACCTTTTTCAAGTTTTTTAGCAATATCAACGTATTGTTTGTAAAGTTCAGGCATTTCATGTTCCAATTCCGCAATTGGTTTTGGTGTTCTGATACCTGCAACAACGTCTTCACCTTGAGCATTTGTTAAGTATTCACCGTAGAATTTATTTTCACCAGTTGACGGGTTTCTAGTAAATGAAACACCTGTTGCACAGTCATCGCCCATGTTCCCGAATACCATTGTTTGAACGTTTACGGC
>USJT01000074.1 GCA_900555175.1 uncultured bacterium | reverse complement strand
ATTTAGCCAGTCGTATTTAAAACAAACATAATCATTACATTTGCATTCATTGTCTTCACAGGTGCAGTAATCAGATAATCTGCATACAAGAGCGTTTTCAAGTGTAATAAAATCGTCATGACATTCTTCGCATCTGCCTTCAGGTTGGAATAAATTTCCGTCAATTTTTAAGTGTGATGTAAAAATTGTAATTTTGTTTGTTCCGTTTTCTTCGATAATTTTTCCAATAGATTTCAAAAGATTTTTAGACATAAAATAACTCCTTTAATGTTTTACAAAAACAATATAAAAGAGTTAATGAATTTTGAAATCGCTCAAGAGTATATTGCTATGGTTTAAAACCTGAAACTTTTCCAGAAATTTCTCTATAATCAGGTAATTTATCCATTGTCAGAATATACATTGATGGAGATGCACCATCTCCCTCGTTTGGATACATATTTGCCTCTGCACATCCTCCATTAAGGAATGATTCTAATGTACATAGTCCTTTTTTCACTTCTTCAGGAAAAGTTCCGCTGATAAACGGGAACACATCTTTTTGGCTATCTATGCACTTGGTAACTAAATCTGCACTCATATCACCGCATCCGACCGTGAATGCATGAACATCTTTGCCCATTCTGTTTGGCCCTTTTTTACCGTTTGTGTCAACAAGAACTTTAAACGCATTGGGGTCAACATCCACATTTAAAACCATGCCGTCTGGAAGTGCGTAAAAACAGCCTACACCTGTTTTATTTATCATTCCGTACCCGTTTGAAACTTCATCTCCATAGTAATTGTAACTTTTGTCAGGAACCCAACTGCCGGTTGATGCTCCTCCGTTAGCCATCATAACATATTTCATTTTTTGAGCAACTTCTGTAAAGGCTTCACAGTTATTGTCCCCGTAGCCCAAACTTTCTATACAAGATGCAACGTCAATCCCTTCACATCCCTCTTCAGCTTTAAATAGATTTATTGCATTAGAAAAATTAGAATATAGCTTTTTAAACGCAACAACGTGTTGTTTATTACGTGTTTCGTTAATTACTGAAGGTAATGTCATGGCCGCAACTACACCAATAATTCCTATTGTAATTAAGACTTCTGCAAGTGTAAAAGCTGCGGATATCTTTTCAAGCCCTTTTAATGATGACTTTTTCATTATTTATATAAATCTCACCTCATATTTATTATATGCTATTTTTGTAATATTTTCAATAATTGTTTGCGTTACTTTTTGTTATAAATTAGTAAAATTTTTGTGTTTGTGTTACAATATACTCAAGGGAATTAGACGAATTGAAGGGGAGAATTAATATATGGCAGACGGAATTACAGAAGTAACTAATGAACAAAATAATCAGGCTCAACCTCCTGAAAAAATAGAAGTAGTTGATATTCCTGATAATGATGAGGCTATTGAAACAAAAACTTCTCAATCCTATGATGCCAGCAATATTAGAGTATTAGAAGGCTTAGAAGCTGTTAGAATGAGACCTGGCATGTATATCGGTTCAACTTCTCAAAGAGGTCTTCACCATTGTATTTATGAAATTGTTGATAACTCAATCGATGAATCTTTGGCAGGCTTTTGTACCGATATTCACGTAACGGTTAATAAAGATAACAGCGTTACTGTTCAAGATAACGGGCGTGGAATTCCTGTTGATATAAAACCGGGTACTGACAAATCCGCTTTGGAAATTGTTCATACTGTTTTACACGCCGGCGGAAAATTTGGTGACGGCGGTTACAAAGTATCAGGTGGGTTACACGGTGTTGGTGCATCTGTTGTAAACGCATTATCTGAAAAATATATTGTAGAAGTTTCAAGACAAGGCTATATTTGGAGACAAGAATATATGAGAGGTGAACCTCTTAGCCCTGTTGAAAAAGTAGGAACTACTGATAAAACAGGTACAAAAACTACTTTCTGGCCGGATCCTGAAATTTTTACAGAAACAACAGAGATTGATTGCGATGTTATCGCTAACAGATTGCGAGAAATGGCATTCTTGAATAAAGGTTTAAAAATAATCTTTACAAATGCTCATGAGGATTCTACTGAAATTTTCCACTATGTCGGTGGTATTGCAAGCTATGTTGAATTTTTAAACCAAAATAAAAATGTATTACATGAAAAGCCTATTTATATTGATAAAGTTGTTGACGGTATGCAGATTGAAGTTGCTATGCAATATACAGATGCTTACAGCGAAAGCGTTTTATCATTCGCGAACAACATTAACACTCATTCCGGCGGTACTCATTTAACAGGGTTTAGAAACTCTTTAACTCGTGTTTTTAATGATTACGCAAGAAAAAATAATATTTTAAAAGATTCTGATCAGAATTTGTCAGGTGAAGATGTTAGAGAAGGTTTGACAGCTATTGTAAGTGTTAAAATCCCTAACCCTGAATTTGAAGGTCAGACAAAAGAAAAATTAGGTAATGCTGAAGCAATGGGCGCTACTCAAGATGCAGTTCGTGATAAATTGCAAGAGTGGTTAGAATTTAACCCGAAAATTGCAAAAATTATCATTGAAAAAACTCTGCAAGCTCAAAGAGCTCGTGAAGCAGCAAGAAAAGCAAGAGAATTGACAAGAAGAAAATCAGTTCTTGAAAATTCTACATTACCAGGTAAACTTGCAGATTGCTCAAATAGAGAACCTGAAAAATGCGAAATCTACATCGTTGAGGGTGATTCTGCAGGTGGTTCTGCAAAACAAGGCAGAAACAGAATGTTTCAAGCTATTTTGCCTTTGAGAGGTAAAATTTTGAACGTTGAAAAAGCAAGACTTGATAAAATTTACGGTAATAACGAAATTCAATCAATGGTTCAGGCCTTCGGTATAAATATTAGCAGAAACCCTGATGAAGTTGATTTGGAAAAACTTCGTTACCACAAAATTATTATCATGACCGATGCCGATGTTGACGGTGCGCATATTAGAACTCTTCTTTTAACATTCTTCTTTAGATATGCTAGACCGTTGATTGAAAACGGATATGTTTATATTGCTCAACCTCCATTATTTAAGGTTACTCAGGGCAAAACTTCTGAATATATGTATGATGAACATGCACTTGATAAAATGCTGAAAGAACGTGGTATCAAGAATTTAAGTCTTTCTGATAAGACAAAATCAAGAGTAAAAACAGGCGATGAACTTCTTGAACTTATCAAAAACATGGCAGCATTTTATAATTCTTATAACAACCCGATTTTGAATTTATATCCGGCTGTTGTTTTAAGAGGTCTTGTTCGTTCAAATATTGAACCTGAATATTTTGAAGATCAAGCTAAGATGAATGAGGTTATTGAATACTTAAATCATTATTTGCAAGATCACGCAAAGAATTATAATATTCAAGAGGCTGCAAATTATGTATGCTCTTTGAAATATAATCCTGAAAATGCAAAATATGCAATTCAGTTGAATTTCAATGAAGAAGAACATGTATTGTTGACTCAAAATATTGTAAAAAGTTCTGAATATAAGAGATTAAAAGCTTCTTATCCGTTGATTAGAGATTATTTAATCGAGGAAGAAGATACATTAATTCTTGAAACTGATACTGAACAATATGAAATTCATTCATTTGATAAACTTCAAAAATTTATTGATGATAGAGGCTCAAAAGGGTTACAAATCCAACGTTTTAAAGGGTTAGGCGAAATGATGCCTCAACAGTTGTGGGAAACTACAATGGATCCTGCAACAAGAACATTGTTGAAAGTAAATGTGGAAGATGCAATGTTGTGTGACCAATTGTTCGATATATTAATGGGCGATAAGGTTGATCCTCGAAGAAACTTTATTGAAGCCAATGCGGTATATGCTACAAATATTGATACATAATATAAAAAGCTCTCTTTTGAGAGCTTTTTATTTGAACAAAATTTTTTCTTGATGTAATATTGTTACATAAGGTAGACGAAAGAGAGATTTATTATGACAAAAAAAGAATTAATTTTTTTAGGACCGCCGGCTTGCGGTAAAGGAACTCAAACAAACAGACTTGCAGAATTTTTAAAATTCCCTCATGTTGATACAGGTTCCTTGTTAAGAGCTGAAATTAAAAATGAAACTGAAGCAGGTAAAGAAGCTAAAGCTTATATTGATAAAGGTCAATTAGTTCCTGTTGAATTGGTTACAAGAATTATTAAAAACAGACTTTCTCAAGATGATTGCAAAAACGGTTATATCTTGGATGGTTTCCCAAGAAGCGTTGAACAGGCTGAACAACTTGAAAAAATGAATGAAGAAATTGATAACGGTATTGATACAAAATTTATTGCAGTATATTTTGATATTGATACAAGTATTCTTGTTGAAAGAATTGTAAATCGTCGTTCTTGCCCTGTTTGCGGAGAAATTTATAATCTTGAATTTAAGCCGCCAAAAGTTGCCGGTCATTGTGATAAAGACGGTGCAGAACTTACTCAACGTAAAGATGATACAAGAGAAGTTGCTCAATCAAGATTTGATACATACAATAAAGAAACAGCTCCGCTTGTTGATTATTATACTAAAAAAGGCGTTTTAAAATCTATTGATGCAAACGGTACAATAGATGAAGTATGGGAAAGATTATTGGAAGTAATTAAATAATAGAAAGGTGCGAATCTTTTCAAAAGCTTTATGATGCAAAAAATTAGTGCATTGTAGGTATCATATATGCTTTGAAAAAATTTGTAAAAACAGTTATGATACATAGAAAATCACGTGATGAAATTAAAAGAATAAGACATGCAGGTCATATTGTTGCATTAGTTCATCAAAAGATGAAAGAGGTAATTGAACCTGGTATCAGTACAAAAGAATTGGATAGCATTGCTCATGATATTATTCGTAAAGAACGTGCTGTTCCGACATTCTTAGGGTATCACGGATTCCCTGGTTCTATTTGTGCATCAATTAATGAACAAGTGGTTCACGGTATTCCTCATGAAGATGTAAAGGTAAAAGAGGGCGATATTATAAGTATTGATGTTGGTGCAACTTATGCAGGTATGGTCGGTGACGGTGCTTGGACTTATCCTGTCGGAGAAGTTAGTGACGAATGTAAAAGACTTTTGAAGGCAACTGAGGAATCTTTGTATGCAGGTATTGCTCAAATGAAGGCCGGAAACGTATTGGATGATGTTTCAGCTGCAATTGAGGCAGTTGCTGTAAGAGAAAAACTTGGTATTGTTCGTCAATACGGCGGTCACGGTGTAGGTCATGAAATGCATGAAGAACCGTTTTTGTTTAACTATAAAGTAGGTGACAGAACATTATTAAAACAAGGTTATGCAATCGCAGTTGAACCGATGTTGAATTTAGGCGGAGATGATGTTGTGGTTGCAGATGATGAATGGACTGTAAGTACAGCAGATAATATGCCTTCAGCTCACTTTGAACATTCTGTTCTTGTTACTGATGACGAACCTATAATCATTACACAATTATAGAATTAGGAGAATATTTATGAATTATTATGTTGGCTTATCACTTGCTGCTTCATCAGGAATGGATTCAGGTGTTGCGGTTTTGGATGAGGATAATACTCTTATCCTTGTTGATAAGTTATACACAATGAATGATGTTATGTTCTTTTTTGATAACTTCCCTTCATTAAAATATTCTAAAATTTGTGTTTCTATGGTTTGGGATAGAACTATGCTTAACGGGAAATGGAGAATTTTAGGAAAGCCTTATCAGCTTGTTTCTACAAATTCTCTTATCCCAAACCGTGATGGTTGGACTCATCGATATTCTACACGAGGGTGTGAGTATTTTAAGTCTTTAACTGAAAAAGGTATTGAAATTAACAGATTTGAATTATATTTGACACGTCAGAGCCTGCATTTGAATTCTTGTTATAAAGAAAGATCACCTGCTGATTGTAAATTTTTGCAGCAAACCTTGAAGAATGAATGGCAGTTTGCCGCTCAATATGATGCCAATGTCGCAATTGGAAGCTATTGTTGGGGCTATTCTTGCCAAAGAAAATACAAAACATCCTGAAAATATTAAAGTTATATCACATTTCAAAGATTTTGATGTGATTGATGTTGTACATAATCCGAAATTAATTGCGGTTTAAAAATTAGTTTTTGCTTGTTAAAAATCCTAGTGCAAATCCGATTGCAGCACCAATTC
>USJT01000073.1 GCA_900555175.1 uncultured bacterium | reverse complement strand
CTCTCTTTAAGTCTTTTGCAGTAATTTCGGGTTCAAAATCAAATCTGTTAGATTTAATTTCAATTCCTTTGATAAATTCTGCTTTAAAAGCTTTATAACAAGTTTCCATATCGGTTAATGTTGAACCGTATAAAATATTTGTTAAAAGTGATAAAAATTTATTTCCTAACAGGTGGTGGAACATAAATGATCTTGAAGGCTTGCCGCCTGAAAGTCTTGAACCGTAGCAAACATCAGCCTTACCATCAAGTATTAGCTTTATTAACGGTTCATAATCGGCAGGGTCATATTCAAGGTCAGCGTCTTGGATTATTATAATATCGCCTGTTGCTTCTTTAAAACCTGTTCTCAATGCGGCACCTTTGCCCTGATTATATTCGTGGTACAAGACTTTGTATGGGTATTTTGAATATAAATCTTTTGTTCCGTCTGTTGAATAATCATCAATTAAAATAATTTCTTTTTCTAAGCCGCAAAATGACGCTTTTTCAACTTTTTCTAAGATTTTATCAAGTGTGTTTACTTCGTTATAAACGGGAATTAAAATTGTAATCTTTTCCATATAAGCTCCATTTAGATAAAAAGTATTTGTAATCTTTGTAAAAATATTGTACAATAAAAACATAGAGTTGTAAAAAGTGTTTAAAATTTCTTATAAGGGTTAAGAGTAAAGATGACTGAATGTGATACCGGAATAATTAAGAAGGGCATAAGTTTACTGGGTGAAAAGTCTTATGACGAGGCTTTAAAAGTCTTTGATAAAGCGAGAAGATTTTATAAAGATTCAAATTCTACTGAATATATTTCTGTTAGTTTAAGTCTTTTCGGACTTACTTTATATTTGAAGGATAAAAGCAGATATGAAGAAGTCTTAAGAATATTAAATGATGCTCGTTATATGGCAGAACTTTCTAAAAGCACGACTGCAAAGGTTGTAAATGAGTTTGCGAAAGGAACAATCGCTTATGGAGAGGGCTTGAAAGATACTGCTTTGATGTATTTTGAAAACGCCAAAAATATGTCAATGAACACTCCTGATGAACTTTCTTTAATGGGTTATATTTTAACCAGAATAAAAGAAATTCAACATGATGATGAATTTACTCTTCCTGTAAAAAGTGATCCGCTTGTTTCTCTTGTAAAAATAGGTCGTTCAATCAGCGCTGTAACTGATATTGATGTACTTTTAAAGGTTATTGCGGAAGAAACTAAAATCGCAATTCAGGCTGACAGATGTACTGTTTTCATGTACGATAAGGATAAAAATGAACTTTGGAGTAAGGTTGCCTTAGGTTTGGACAGCCAGGAAATAAGATTCCCTGCTGATAAGGGGCTTGCAGGTTATGTTGTAAAAACAGGTGAACCTTTAAACATTCCTGATGCATACAGTGATCCGCGTTTCAACCCTGATATTGATAAGGAAACAGGTTATACTACAAAGACAATTCTTTGTATGCCGATTAAAAATAATAATAAGGAAATTATCGGTGCATTTCAGGTTTTAAATAAATTTGGCGGAGCGTTTACAAAACGTGATGAGGATCTTCTTGCAGCGATTGGAGGTAGTGCATCTATTGCATTAGAAAACGCTCAATTATTTGAACAGCAAAAAGAACTTTATAAAGAACAAAAGATTTTGTTTGAAAGCTTTATTGACACTCTTGCAAAATCTATTGATGCCCGTGATAAGATTACAGCAGGTCATTCAAGCCGTGTAAAATTATATGCAATGCTTTTGGTTGACCAGTTGGGTTGTGATGAAAAGTTTAAGGAACTTGTTGAGAAAGCTGCCATCTTACATGATATAGGTAAAATCGGAATAAGGGATTCTGTATTGCAAAAAGAAGGTAAACTTACAGATGAGGAATATAAGCATATTCAAGAGCATGTGCGTATTACTCACGATATTTTAGAGAAAATCCATACATCGGAAGATTTTAAAATGATTACCGAAATGGCTTGCTCTCACCATGAAAAATATGACGGCTCAGGTTATTATCGTCATTTGAGCGGAGAAAATATCCCTTATGGCGGAAGAATTTTAGCTGTTGCCGATGTATTTGATGCAATTACTTCTCGCCGTCACTATCGTGATAAAATGCCTATTCAAAATGTAATTGATATTCTTTTGTCTGGCAAAAATTCTCATTTTGACGGAAATCTTGTTGATGAATTTTTGAAAATTCCTGTTGATAAAATTGTAAGAGTTTTCTTAACTGAAAATCACAACAGCTTGACAGAACAGGATAGCGAGACATTAAGTCATTATAATTTGCTTGACATACATAATTTTATTGTTAATGAAAATGTATCAGATGATGATAAGCATATTGCAGAATTATTTAATTTTTACTATTCTGGGAATACAGATAAAAATGAGGGTTGAAAGTAGTATTTTATATGCATAAATTTGTTTGTACAACATTAATATTAGGCACAATGATTACACCTGTATTTGCTGACGGTTTTGATTTCTTAAAGCCGGCTGATCCTTTGTTACAGATGCCTTTGCCTGTAAATACTATTGCTTTGCCTATTAAAAAAGCTACTTTAACTCATAACAGTTTACACAATCAATATGTGTTCGCATTTGACAGGTTTGTGCAAAGTAATGTCAAATCTGCTTATATGGATTTTAAAGTCCTTATTGAAACAATGGCAGATAACGATTATGCTTATATGAAGATGGCTGAAAATATGGCTGATATCGGCTTTTTTGACTTATCTGAATTAGCATCTTCAAAAATCGAAGATAGAGCATTATCTGACTTTTTGATTGGTGATATCAAGTTGTATTATTTTCCGTCAAAAAAATTAAAACAGGATGATGAAGTTTATCTCGGAGAAGTTTTTTCAAACATAATTTATAATGATCAGAGCCGTGAAGCTACATCTGAACTTGTTAAAAATACATCTTTACTTGCTTCATCGGATTATGCAAATTACGTTGCGGCACTAGGATATTTGAAATCAAATGATTTTATTAATGCAAATACATATATTGATACTGCTATAAGTATGAATCCGCAAAACCTTAATTATAAAAAGTTGAAGGCGGAAATCTTATCTCAGGGTAAAAAGCCTAAAGATGCATTGAAAATGGTTGAATATATTAAATCCCAAAAATTGTATTCTGCTGATTTCACAAGAAAGGTAAATTCTCTTGAGCAATATGTGCTTTATAAATCTAAAAAAGATTATTCCGAAAAAATGTATCATTTAGGTTATTACTATTATTATGAAAATGAGCTTGCAAAATCTATGAGGGCTTTGCAAAATGCTTTGACAACTAAAAAGAAACATAATAAAGAAGTTTATGCAATTTTATCAAGAGTTTATTACAATATGCAAGAGTATGAAAAAGCTCAGGATATTGCACAAAAAGCTTATAAAATGGATAGCGGAAATTCAACCACCTTGCTTGTGCTTGGAGATTTGAATTATAGAAAAGGTGATTACAAAACTGCCTTGAAATATTACAAGGATGCTGAATCAAAAGATAAATCTTCATCGGTATTTCCTCTGAAAGTTGCTCAAACTTATGAAAAATTGGGTAAAGAGAAAAAAGCTTATGAACTTTATGAAAAAATATTAAAAACATATTCCGATTGCTGGACGGCATATTACAAGATTGCGTTGAAGGACAAGTCAAAAGAATTGGCTTATTTGAAAAAGGCAATTGCGATAAATTTGAATTTTAAAGAAGCTTGGATAGATTTGGGACGTGTCGAAATTGAACGCGGAAATTATTATGATGCTAAAAAATATTTGGGTATAGCAAATTATATTGACGAAAATGATTTTAGATATTATTATTATCAAGGATTGATTGCAAAAAATCAGGGTTTGAAACAGGATGCGGAAAAATATTTTAAAAGATCTTTGAAATTAAATCCGGATTATGCACCTGCAAAAGAGGAATTAAATATATGAAACAAAATATTTTGATAGTTGAAGATCATGAATTAACACGCTTTGGATTGAAAACAACATTTGAAGGTGTTGATTATGTTGATAAAATATTTGAAGCAGATTCGGCAGAAGCTGCAATAAAAATATTTAATGAAAATCAAATTGATGTTATCATAATGGATTTGGGCTTGCCTAATATGAACGGTATTGAAGCTACAAAACAAATCCGCTCCTCTAACAAAGATGTAAAAATTGTAATATTAACTTCTCATAACGATGAAAAAGAAGTTCTAAACAGCTTAAAAGCTGGTGCAAATGCTTATTGTTCAAAAGAAATTAACCCGCAAAGATTGGTAGAAGTTGTAAGATCGGTTGCAGACGGTGCAGCTTGGTTCGATCCTAGTATTGCGCATATTGTACTTAAAGCAAGTGCAAATTCTCCGTCTTTGGATACCTCAGATAACAGAAAAGATTACGATTTAACCTCACGTGAAGCTCAAATATTAAAACTTATGACAGAAGGTTACAGTAATATGGAAATTGCGCAAATTTTAGTTATAAGTATTAATACAACAAAAGCTCACGTTGCAAACATACTTCAAAAATTGGAAGTAGATGACAGATTGCAAGCTGCATTAAAGGCGTTAAAAAATAATATAGTATAAGGATTAAATTATGTCTGATTTGACAAAAGTCCTGTTAGTTGATGATAATGCTAAATATTTGAAAGATGCTTTACCCTTCTACGGATATGAGGTAACTTCTGTTTGTGACGGGGTTGAGGCATTAAAAGAATTAAATTCTAAAAATAACAAATTTGACATTGTGCTTCTTGATGTTATGATGCCTAATATGAACGGTTGGCAAACATTAAAGGCTATACGTTCGAATGAAAATACAAAAGATTTACCCGTTATAATGCTTACAGCGGTTAATGAAGATCAAAAAATGGTTACCGGTTTAAAAATCGGTGCAGATGATTACATCGTAAAACCTTTTATGTTACCGAATTTGTTAGCTCGTATGGAAGCGGTATTAAGACGCTCAAAGCGTTATACACAAGTGAAAAAAGACTCAAAAGTAACCCTGCCTGAAAATCTTTTAACATCTAAAGAAACAGAAGTGTTAGAAATGGTTGCAAAAGGGGCAAGTAATAAACAGATTGCAGATAAGTTATTTGTAAAAGAGGTTACGGTTAAAACACATTTAAACAGTATATTTAAAAAGTTGAAAGTAGAAAACAGAACGCAGGCAGTGCTTTTAGCTTTACAAACAGAGTTAATATAAGGAGAATACAAATAAATGATTGATTATACCAAAGAAGAACTCGTAGAATTATTAAGAAAGAACCCTGAAAAATTTAATTCTTGGAAGGTTGAGCAGGAAGAAGTTGATCTTTCCGAAGTTGATTTTTCTGGAATAAATCTTTCAGAAATAGATTTTTCCGATGTAGATTTGAACTCAAGTTCTTTTGCAGATTGCAGTTTATCTTTTGTTAATTTTACAAATGCAGATTTAACTTCTGTTGATTTTACAAGAGCAAGAGTTTTGGAATGTGATTTTACCGAAGCATTATTGACAGGTGCTGATTGCAGTTATGCAGAAATGACTTATTGTAATTTTTCAGATTGCGATATGGCAGGTTGCATTTTATCAGAAACTGATTTATCAAATTCAGATTTGACAGCTTCCGTCAACCTTGTTGCAGCTCGTTATGATGATGATACCGTATGGCCGGAAGATGACATGCTTCCGACTGATTTTGACGGAACCGATCATAAAGATTTGTCTGCTCTTCAAGATGAAGATGATGAACCTGTTTCATCTGATTGGTAATAAATAAATTTATAGTATTAAATATTTGAAAAATGTAATGTTGAATTTTAATTGCTCGACATTACATTTTTTTGTCAAAATTTGAGTAATCTAATGTAACCTAATGCGATATATAATCTTGACTTGACCTTTTGAGCACGTACAATAATCTTGTATATAACCGAAGGGAGTATAGAAAATGTTGGATCGTATACAAATTACAAAAGAAGTAGAAGAAATGTGCTGCGTAAAACGCGGTGTTAAAGGCGAGCCTGCTCCTATCCCTCAAGAAGGCGATTGGACAAAAGTTAAAGAAATTAAAGAAATTTCAGGCTTGACTCACGGTTGTGGATGTTGTGCTCCGCAACAAGGTACTTGTAAATTAACTCTTAATGTTAAAGACGGTATCATTCAAGAAGCACTTGTAGAAACTATCGGATGCTCAGGCATGACTCACTCTGCAGCTATGGCAGCA
>USJT01000072.1 GCA_900555175.1 uncultured bacterium | reverse complement strand
AGTTTTTCAAAAGTGATTGTATTTTAGGGTAAAACATTTTGAATTGCATTTTTTTCTGGTTGAAATTTCTGCAACTATTCAAAGTATTATATACATATTCAATGTTTGGTTCAAAAGCCGAGATGTGCTGTATAAATCCTGGATCAAAGTGTACGCCGTCTTTTGTATCAATCATTTTTACTCCTTCCTCTATCTAAATAAATCTCTTTTATTATATCATTTCAAATTTAATTTTTTTCTTATTGTTTTTCAAAACTTTTTCTTGAAAATTTTTGTCATATTGAAGTTTATATCCGTTAGCAAATGCTTTTACAACTGCTTTTGCAAAAGTTTTTCTTGCACTCCAATAAGATGTATGGGCAAATAATACAGAGCGTTTTGACCATACGGAAGAATTGTCGTAGACAAATCCTTTCGGGTTGTTAATTTCTATATTTGCAAGTTTTTGCATTTCATCAATCGTAAGATTTCTTGAGCTTGGAAATCCTAGAGGGTCTTCTCTAAAGTTTACTGTTATAAAAAATAATCCGTTTTCAAGTATGTATTTGAGCATTAACTTATTATAATAATTCAATTCATAATCAGGATCAGCTAAATCCGAATAAAAAAGGACTAAAGGACTTGCAAAATTTACGACACCCTGCAAAGAACTCATTGGTGCACAGGCGGTTTTTGTTGCTTCTTGCAATTTGAGGTAACTTGTTTCAAGAGATTTATCATCAAGTTTTTTCAATAAAAGATGCCCGTTTTGAGAAACTGTACCGATTTGAGCTTTTGAAAGAGCTGAAATACAAGTGTTGTCGAGCGGGTGTTTTGTCGCAAATTCTTTTACTTTATCACTTACATCAATTTCGTTAAACAAATCTTCTGGATTAAGATAAGGAAGTTTGTTAAACATATATTCGTAGGTAACAAAAGTTCCTGCTGAATATCCGTATAATATAACTTTATTGCCTTTTTGAGCTTCTTTGATGACTGTTTCATTCAATTCATCCAGAACAGGAAGCATATTGTGCTGTTTTTGAATCCAAATAGCATCATGAAGATATGCCGTTAACATCGAACGAACTTTATACGCAAGAGTAGGGCTGAATGCTTTTGATAAATCCAATTGTTGTTGAACAAATTGCAAATCTTTCTGGCTTTTATCTCCCCAAAAGAAAATAACAGGTTCTTCATTAATTTTGAATTGTGATTTATCAGAAAAAGCCTCTTTAATTTCTTTGCTGGTTTCAAATTTTTCTTTCAAAACAGGATGAAGTTTTTGCACTCCTTCAACATACCAGTTGTGCATTTTTTCATCATTGTTGTTAGAGCCGTTTATATATACAAAACTTATGCCTGTGTCTGCAAAACATATATTTTGCAGCAAAACCAACCCTAAAATTATCCCTAAAAATCTTTTCATAAATATATGATATCACAAATTTTATACCTTATGCTAATTGTGTTGATATTAATTCCGAATTAATATCAATTTATAAAAAGGAGCAATAGAAATGAAAAAGATTTTATTTATTTTTGGTGTAATTGCATTTTTCTGTATGGGATTGCAATTAAATTCAGTTTACATGTCAAAAAATGAAAGTTATTTAATGGCTGGTAGAGGTTGTTGTTCTCATCATGGTGGCGTATGTGGTTGCGCAGGTTCAAGAGCAAGATGCTGTGATGGAACTTTAAGTCCTTCTTGTCAATGTTTTATGGATGATCATAATGGTTTGCAGTTATAAATTAAAAAAGTACCCGTTTTTTCATCGGGTACTTTTTTTGTAATTTGATTATCGGATTTTGATTAATCGTTTGAAGTTATTTTATAAACTCCTGCTGCTGCTGCACCTGCAACAAAGTTTGCAAGTATTGTTGCAAGAATAAGTTTAGTTTTAGTAATTCCTAAAGTGAAGATACCAAAAGCAACTGCAGGGTTGAATGTTTCATAGCAAGTTCCTGCTGCTGCAACCAAACCTACAAGTACAACAGAACCGATTGCAAAACCATAATATGAATTGCCTTTTGTGTCTTCAGAAGTTGCAGTATGTAATACGGTATAGCAAAGAGCGAATGTGAATAAGAATTCGCAAATAACCATAGGTATCATAGAATAAGATACGTCAGCGGCAAAAGGTGGAATTGCTACAACGTATTTCCCTAGGCATACAGCAACAACACTACCGATAAATTGTGCAATAATGTATGGAATAAAATCTTTCCAACTTAAAGCACCTCTAATTGCTGCTGCAAATGATACAGCAGGGTTGTAGTGCCCTCCTGATACATGTCCGCCTGCATAAACCATAATCATTAAAACAAGTCCGATTGCAATTGGCGGAAATACGTTACTGCTATTTGGAAACAGAGAACATATAATTGTAAATACCAAGAAAAATGTTCCGATAAATTCTACTAGACATTTTTTTAAAAGTTCTTTCATATAACTCTCCTTCTTTTCGAAATGATTTTAACATATTTTTTACTTTCCTTCAATCGTTCTTTTATGTTATAAATTATGTATGTTTTATTTTGAGGAAATTAACGGGAAAAAGATATTAAAAAGCTCACTTTTGAATGGTTTAAACCATTTTTTTACAACACGTGAAACTGTTATAAAAACAAAAGAACCGAGTTTTGAAAAAATTGTTGAAGATAACAAAAAAGATATATGTAAGTATTTACAAATTGAGGAAAAGGATTTAATTCATCCTTCACAAACTCATACATCGAATGTTGATGTCGCAAAAGTTGGGGTTAGCTCATATCCTGATACTGACGGTTTGATTTTGACAAATAAAGTTCAAGGGGTTTATTTGAATTTTGCTGATTGCACTCCTTTGATTATTTACGATTGCGAAAATAATATTGCTGCAGTATCCCACGCAGGTTGGAGAGGAACAGCAGGCATGATTGCCACAAAGACAGTGCAAAAAATGGAAGATGAATTTGGCTCAAAACCTGAAAATTTAAAATGTGCAATAGGTCCCGCAATTTCTTTTTGTTGTTACAATGTCGGAGAAGATGTTTGCAGACAGCTTTCAAATACGGTTAAAGATTTTTCAGGCTTGTATGAAATTCGTCAAGGCAATATCTATGTAGATTTGAAAGGAATTAACAAACGTCAATTATCAGATATTGGTGTAAAACCTGAAAATATTGATGTTTGCCCTTATTGTACTGTTTGCAATAACGATTTGTTCTTTTCTTACCGCAAAGAAAATGCGACAACAAATCGTCACAGTGCAGTTGTAAAATTATCATAATATAGGGGATATCCTGCTTTACAAAAATTTACATTAGAAAGCCTTTTATGTGGCAAAATTATTATTTTTTCGTTTTTATATATATAAGGGAAATGTAAAAATTATAGTAGGTGGAATATGAAAAAAACTTTGGTATTTTTATTTGCGTTAATAATTGCAGGAATTTTCTCATTACCTGCAAATGCAACAACAGTTTTAAGATATGGTGCATCTCAAAATAATTCTAACGGCGCAAGAATTAATTATTATCCGAATAAAAAACCTGAACCTCAGATAAAGTATGTTTATGTAAATCCTTATGCAGGAAGCAAATACGATGAAAACGGGTATTATTTATCTGAAAACGTACCTAAAAAAAGAGGTGGCGGATCACACGTTATTTATAGTGCTTTCCCTATACCAAGACCAAATTTTGGCGGCGGTATAAATACTTCATCTTCACCTGTCAGTGCTTATACAACTGTTAGAAGCGGTGCTACTTATAAAATCGGTAACGGTGCTTTAAGACATCCTTCAGTTTCTTATTCATATTTTGCAAAATAGTTATAATATGATTGTTTCGGATATGTAAGTAATTGACATAATATTATTTTTACTTCTATAATTTATAAATCAGGTCTTTTTTAGGGATTTTAAGTGTGCGAGTATCAGGTGTAAACAATAAAATAGCATTTACTGCAGGTAAAATTGATTTGTATTCGGATTTTGACGGAACATATTGTCCTGCAACACATGCATCTTTGCATATACCGAATGAAAACGGTTATATGATTGCATATTGCGATAAGATGAAGAATTTTTTGAATGCAACCCGTGATGATTTGCATTTTAACCTGACAACAGGAAGAACTCTTGGAGAATATGAATCAATTTCCTGGCTATTGAAAATGAGAGATTTTAAACTGCCTTTCCCGCAAACTGTTATTACTAAAGACGGGAGTGATAAATTTGTTAAAATGAGCAGTGATGATGATTTTTATCTTAGAAATAAATTCCCGTTTGATTACAATTCCCCTCAAAAGGATAAAGAATTGGATATTAAAAATTTGACTAATTGGGATGGAGATAAAATTCATGCGGAATTAAAAAATCTTACCGATAAATATCATATTAAATTAATTAGTTTTTAGTTAAATTAATAGAAGCAGATTCCCAAAATTCCGTTTCTGATTACGGTGAAAAATCTCTTTTCAGCAAAGGAAAATTAAACCCTGATGAGTGGAAAAAACTTCCTTTGAATAACGGCAAAATTCAAGAACATAAAACCCCTATTGCAGAATATGTTTTGGGTTCAAGAAATGACGGAAAATTAAAATTTAATTTGATATTTCCGCCTGATTACGGTTTTTGTCCTGATAGAAATTGGATTTATGATAATTTTGTCGGTGATTTAAAAAAATATTTAGACTCTCAAAAAATTCAATATCATATTGATTGGGAGCCTGCAGATGAAACTAATCATCATCGGATATCCTGTTCAATTACTCCAAAAATTGAAGATAGGGCTTTAACTAAATTGTATGATACAAAAAAAGCATTAAAGCAGGCTATAAAAAATAATGATATCGTAATTGCGGCAGGTGACGGGTCAAATGATTTTGATATGCTTAATCCCTTGGAATATTTAGATAAGGATTTTGTAAAAAGCTGTGAGGAAAATTCATCGCATAAAGATTTTTACAAAAAAGATATGCAAGAAAAGTTTAAAGATTTACAAAAGGTTTATAGCGGAGAAAATAATCCGTACATAAACGGGTTAAGAAAAGAATTAAGCGAAAACGGTTATCTTAAAAAAATTGAAGATTTGCCTATTTATGGAATTGTTATGAAAAAGAAGGATTCTAAATTGCAATCTTTAATTGATACATTCGCTCGGATAAACAAAATAATCGTAGCAGATTTTGGCGGGCTGGATGAAGGAATAAAAAAAGTAATAAAAATTCATGCAGAAAAAAATAAAGCGTTTAATACTTCGATGTCAGAAAATTTATATACATTAATTTTTGGCGCAAAAAAAAAATCTGGGGGAAATTATAAATCTATTAAGGCGGTTACGGGTTTGATATTGGCTGGTTTATCAGGTTATGCAGGGTATCATTTTGTAAACAGGAAAAAAGGAAACGATAATGGAAGTAACACCAATATTAAATCATCAAATAAATAATCAAAAATATAGTTTTCAAAAGAAAAAACAATTGAGTTTTAAAGGGTCATATTTTGAGAATTTTAATGACAAATATGATTCTATAAAAACGATATTGAGAAATGAAATTGATGAATTTATTAATAATGGGGCTAATGTTACAAAATTAGGCGAAGGTGTCGGAGGCGAAACATTCAGGTTTAATCATCCGCAGTTGGGTAATCTTGTTATTAAAAAAAATAAAGCAGGATATTACGAAGATTATTCAAAGGAATATAACAATTTATCCCTTATTCCGACAGACAAAGTCGGAGGACAGGAGGCTGTTGCAAGAGTTCAAAATTTTGGTGAACATTATTTGATTTCAACATTAGTCCCTGGTAAATATGTTTCAAAAACTAATCGTTATACAGAAGAACATTTGAATACGCTTTTTGATAAAATGTTTGAATTGGACAAACTCGGAATTTATCACGGTGATTTGAACGGTAAAAATATTTTAATTGACAAAGACGGAAGCGTAAATTTTATAGATTATCAATGGACAAAAAAAATAAATAAAGTAAATTTTTTCGATAATCAAAAAAGTCAAAATATATTGTTACCTCTATCAGAATTTCCGGAAAATGCTCAAATGTTTGAGATGGCGACAATGCCTTGGTATTTAGATAGCTTTGACAGACCTTCTGAGAAAGAACAGTTTTTGAAAACTTATCTGAATATAAAATCGAATTATCATAAAAAACGTTACGATTACATAAAAAAAATAACTAAAAATTGGCCTTACTCAGCAGAAAAAGAATATATAAAAGAAGCTTTGGAATCTGAAAATGCAAAAGCCTCAGTTTA
>USJT01000071.1 GCA_900555175.1 uncultured bacterium | reverse complement strand
ATGAAGATGGTGATTATGTAGATAATCCTACAACTGATGAACAAGGTGATGAAAATGATGACGATAACCTTGTTGTACCAAAAGATGATGATCAAGGATCTGACACAGATAATGATACAGATACCGATATTGATACAGATACCGATATAGATACAGATACAGATAACGATACAGATACAGATAACGATAACGATACAGATAACGATATAGATACTGATACCGATAACGATACAGATACAGATAACGATACAGATACTGATAATGATACAGATACTGATATAGACAACGATACGGATACAGATTCAGATACCGATGTTGACAGTGATTCGGATAACGATACAGATAATGATAATGATATGGATACCGATACCGATAACGATACTGACAACGATACAGATACTGATATAGATAACGATACAGATACTGATACCGACAACGATACAGATACTGATAATGATACGGATACTGATAATGATACAGATTCAGATATAGATAACGATACGGATACTGATTCAGATACTGATGTCGACAGTGATTCAGATAACGATAGTGATAACGATAACGATATGGATACAGATACCGATAACGATACCGATAACGATACTGATACTGATGTCGATAGTGATCCGGAACCGGAACCACAACCAACTCCAGAGGTACCTGATTTAGGAGCTCAGTTATACAAACAACGTGTCGTAAGTGACAGAGTAGATTCAATCGATAAACGTCAATTCATGAGATTTGATGCTGAGCAAAACCAAAACTTGATAACATTTGAGTCAACTGATGATGTCGTTGCCATCTCAGATATATCAAGAGGCGGTGTATCTCTAAGACACAATAAAAAATTGAAAGTCGGTGATATTGTTCCTGTACACTTAACATACGGAGATTTGGAAATCAATGCTAATGTTAAAATTGTATCAGCAAGCGATGTCAAAGCAGGAGGTAAATTCATAGACCTTGACCAAGCAACAGCAAACAAATTATTATACTTAAGCTTGTTGGAAAAAGATCAACCGATTGCTCAATCAATCCAAAATATATCGACAACATCAATTGATGAATAAATAATAAATAAAATATAAAAAATGCCATCTTTTAAAGATGGCATTTTTTTTTACTTACTCAAAACATTTTCGGGATTAATATCTACAAAATCCCATTTTTTTGTACTGAACAAGCCCTTATCCGTAATTTTTAATTCAGGAATTACAGGTAATGATAAAAATCCCATAGTCATAAAGGCATCATCTAATGTGCAGCCAAGTTCTTTTACAGCTTTGTTTAAGTCTTCACAATGCTGAACTACGTATTCAAAATCCTTATCAGAAATTAAACCTGCTATCGGAAGCGGTAATTTCGCAAGTACTTTCCCGTCTTTAACAACAATTTTACCACCCTGCATTTTAACAAGTTCAACAGCAGCAGTGTACATATCAAAGTCGTTTGTACCTATAATAATCATATTGTGTGAATCGTGTGCAACTGTTGATGCGATAGCTCCTGATTTGAGGTTAAATCCTTTTACAAATCCTTTTCCGATATTACCTGTTGCACGGTGACGTTCCATAACAAGGATTTTAAGAGTATCTGTTTCAATGTTGCTGTTTAAAAGTCCGTTTTCAAATTTTGCTTCGCATATAGAAGATTTTGTTACAAGCTGATGAGGTATGATTTCAATTGTGTTTACAAATTTAGATGTTCCTTTGATTGTAAAATCTTTTTCTTCTATCCATCTGACGTTTATTGAACTTCTTACAGACGGTTTTTCAAATTTTGTAAATGATTTTAAAAGTTCTCCGTTTTCTGCAACAATTTTTCCGTCTTTTATTACGATGTCAGGCTTAAAGCTTTTTAAATCAGGTAAGATAAGCAAATCTGCCCGATATCCAGGTGCTACTGCGCCTTGATTTTTAAGCCCAAAATATTCTGCTGTGTTGAGGCTTCCTATTTGTACGGCTTTTATAACATCAACACCTGCTTCAACCGCGCGTCTAACCATATCATTGATATGAACTTTTAAATCTTTTGGATGTCTGTCATCGGTTACAAACATACATTTGCGGGTATTTTTTTCTTTTAAAACAGGAATAAGAGCATCCAAATCTTTTGCGGCTGTACCTTCTCTAATCATAATGTACATTCCAAGACGAATTTTCTCAATAGCTTCTTCAGGAGTAGTACATTCATGATCTGATTTTACGCCGCTTGCAACGTATGCACATAAATCTTTCCCGCTTAAAAACGGAGCGTGTCCGTCAATTCTTTTCCCTTTGGATTTTGCAAGGTCAAGTTTTGCAAGAACATTTTTGTCTAAATTTAAAAGTCCTGAATAATTCATCATTTCAGCAATTCCAAGAACCCAAGGACTATCTATCAAAAGTGCCAAATCATAGCTGTTCAAATCAAATCCTGATGTTTCATAAGGAGTTGCCGGAACGCAAGAAGGCAGCATTGTATAGACATTGAGCGGAAGATTTTTAACAGCTTCATGCATGTAACTTATACCGTGCAAGCCTAAAACATTTGAAATTTCATGCGGATCGGTAATAACAGTTGTAGTTCCGCAAGGTACTACTGCTTTGGCAAATTCATGAGGTAAAAGCATTGAACTTTCAAGGTGTACGTGCCCGTCAATAAAGGCAGGTGATACGTAGGCACCGTTTATGTTAATTTCTTGTTTGCCCTCATAATCTTTTCCGATTCCTGCTATTACTCCGTCAGAAATTGCAATATCACATTTGTGGATTTCTTCTGATAAAACGTTTATTATATTTGCGTTTTTTATAACTAAATCCGCTTTTTCAATCCCTCGTGCTACTTTTATTATTTTTTCAAGTTTAGACATAATCTTCTTTCTTTTTTATTTATTTTTATATTTTTATATTTTTATATACTTTCTTCATCCAAGTCAAATTTTTCAGCATTGACTTCTCTTAAAAATTCAATCCAGCAGTTATAATAATCTGCGAGTGCATAAGTATAACCTGCAACGATTGATCTGTAAGATTGCTCCATTACGATAAGCGTTGTTAAAGATGCTTTACCGTTTGCGTAGTTCTTTTGTGCAACTTTTATCATATCTTTTGAATTTTTTATAAGATTATCATTATAATAATTCAAATTAACTTTTGCTGTTACAAATTTTTCAAAAGCGCTGTTTAAATCGTTTATTGCCTTGTTTTTTACTGAGATGTAATGAAGTTCTGCTTGATTAACTTCAGTTTTGGCATTTTGAATTTCAGGGGCATAAGTGTAAAAAAGTGGTATATTTACAATGTTTGCTCCTGCATAAGCGCCATCTGTATATGAACCTGTTTCGCTCATCCCGCGGGTCATAAAGCCGTAACCGCCTTGAAGCTCTATATCAGGAACTCTTTGACGGCTTACATAAACCAGATTTTTCTTCGCAACATCAATTTGTTGTTTTGCAATTTTTATATCATATCTGTTTTTAAGAGAATTTTCTTTAATTGAATCAAATGATGGCAATTTGGCAAGTGGTTTTGGGCTTAAAAGTGCTATGAAATCTTCTTTGTCCGAAAAATTGTCATCCTCTGCATCATATTGAACATCACTTGCATTATTGTCATTAATTGCTTTGTTAAAATTGTACATTGCAGCTTTTACATTTGCTTTTTGGGTATTTACTTGAATAACAAGCTGATCAAGTGCGATTTCTGTTTGGATAACATCAATTTCTTCAACTTCATGAGCTGCAACACGTTTTTTTGCAATTGCAAGCAAGTCGTTTAACAGTTTGCGTCTTTGCTCAAGCACGTTTAGAATTTCTTTTGCGGCAACAAGGTTTACATAAGCTTCTCTGACGTCCATTTTTAAATCGAATTTTATGTAATCAATGTTTTCTTTTTCCAATTCCAAATTTGATTGAGCAAGTTTTTTTCTTGCATCACGTTTTGCAATTTCTATTTTTTCGCTAACACCTGCTACTTGAGGGTTTCCACGACCTATATCACCAATATTAAAGAATGCATTAATCTCGGGGTTTTGAAGTCTGTTTGCCGCTTTTACGGAATTTACGGCTTTGTCAATATTCATTTTTGATGCCTGATAGTCGATATTATTATCAACTGCAATGTCCAAGGCTTCTTGAAGAGAAATTTTTTCAACTTTCTTTTCTGCAAAGCTTGCAGGGCAAATGAGCAATATTAAAATGAGTATTACAAATTTTTTCATATTTAAAATTATAGCATTAATAATTTTTCTTGTATAATAAAAAAAGTAAAATTTATTATTTAGGAAGGCGGTAAAAATTATGTTTGAAGTTGATAAGGACAAATGTATTCATTGCGGGCTTTGCGTAAAGGATTGTTCTGCAAAAGCCTTGCAATTTGATGATGATAAGTTCCCTCAAATTGATGAAAAAAGATGTTTTAAATGTCAACATTGTCTTGCAGCTTGTCCTGTCGGTGCAATATCGGTGTGTGATAAGCATCCTGAAGATTCTGATAAAATTTATTTCCAAAATCCTGAAATGATTTTGAATTTAATAAAATCGAGAAGAAGTTACAGACACTACAAACAGGAGAATTTACCGCAAACCAAGATGGACAAATTAAAGGGTATGTTGAAATATGTTCCGACAGGTCGTAATTTCCATAAGCTTCATTTTGCTTTTATTGATGATATTGATGTGATGAATGAATTTCGTTCACACGTAAACAAAAGAATACTTGACGCATTAACGAAAAAGCCTGTTAAAGCGATTGCAAACAAATTTAGCAGATATGCAAACGCATTTTTAAAAGGTGAGGATATAATATTTCGTGGCGCTCCTCATCTTCTTGTTGTTTCAACTCCTTTGAATGCGCCTTGTGCAAATGTTGATCCTATGATTGCATTGAGCTATTTTGAACTTTATGCTCAAAGTATGAATGTCGGAACTTGTTGGTGTGGATTGGCGGAATTTTGTCTTTTGGTAATGCCTGAATTATCGGATTATTTAAAAATTCCTGCTGGTTATAAGCCTTCTTATGTAATGTTGTTTGGCGAACCTGATATAAAATTTGCAAGAACTGTTCAACCGGAACCTTTTGAGATTGAATCCGTGCAAAAAGGAGAATTTCGCAAACTAAATTTTAAAGAAAAAATGCAAAGATTTTTCTGGAATTTAAAATAACAAATATGATTTGATAAAAAATAATATCGACATTTTTAAGTCGGTATTATTTTTTGTTTAAAAGCTTTACAATATTAGCTGTATGGTGAATTGAAATTATTTTTTATAACTGATAATATTCAAATGTCTATACTGTATTCTAAATTATTTACAAAATTTTACATTGAAGTTTCGCAAACAGGGCGCAAATTTTGATGATTTCATCAATAGGTGCCACTAGAAAAATTTGTCAAGATATGTTATAATTTTAACATGAATTATATATGGGGTAACTAAAAAAAACAAAAAAGGAGTAGGTCTATGACAGTGTTAGCATCTAAAACAACAAAAGACAAGACAACTAAATCCAAATTTAATGATGAATTTGAAGATTACTTAAGAAACCAATGCTTGAAAACAACTTTCAATGGTATTGAAGTTGAAACATTCTCTTGGTACAAAAAAGTTTTGGGTTTAGTATAGCATTCTTGGTCTAAATAGGATATTAAAGGGATAAACTAAAGTTTTACAGAAAAGCCAATGTAAAAATTTATAGATTGGCTTTTTCTGTTATACCCTTTAATTTTGTTTTTTATTGTGAATTTGTTAATTGTTTACCGAATTTAACTCCATTTTCAGCTAATTTTTGTTTAATTTCAGGCATGTCCTTCGGATATACGCAAATGTAGCTTAATATGTAATCGTTATTCTTGTCAAATTTGAAATTGATTGATTTGCATGAACCTTTTACAGGGATTTCAAAATAATCCCATACGGTATAGTCTTTATTATTATGATTTACTTTTGATTTTTCAATTTCAATACTTCTGCCACTAGGGTATTTTTCATTAATTTTATTAATATTACCGTTTTCATCAAAAGTTTTAGTAGTTGTGCAAATTAAGTCATTTTCTTTATAGCTTTTAATCTCAATTCCAACTTTTTTGCCGTCTTTTATAATGTCAGTTGTTTCTTGTCGAATTTTTGGAGCTTCTTTTATTGCTTTTGTACTTGTATTAACTGTCTTTTCAGGATTTGTGGTATTTTTTATATTTTTTTCTCCGTTCCCTAATAATTTTTGAACTTTTGTACCCAAATAGCCTTTGCGGCCTGCAATCACCATACCTGTCAAGGCTGCTACTCC
>USJT01000070.1 GCA_900555175.1 uncultured bacterium | reverse complement strand
CCTATAAGGTGAATAGTTAAAACTCCGACCAGAACTGCATGAAAAATGTTTCTGTTAGTAAATCCGCTTTTTAAAATTGAACCTGCAAAAAATACGGCAGGCATATAAGCTATGATATAACCAAAACTGTATTCAAAAATATATTTTGGACCTCCGCCAAGTGCAAAAATCGGCATAGCAAAAAGACCAAGCAATATGTATATTAAAATACTTGCAATTCCGTATTTTCTTCCCAAAAATGCACCAATAAACATTATTACAGGAACTTGCGGGATTAATTTATAAGTGTGAATATAATCCGTCAATTGAAGATGCTCACCATTAAACAGACCTGATGGAATTATAAAATGATTTATATTTACTTGTATAAAGGTTGAAAGAATTATCAAAAACGTACAGCACAAAACCAATAGTATGCTCCCGAATGACAATCTTATCCCCTCAATTTGTTTTTTTATAATCCTTATTTTTGGTGCGGCAGTGTTAGTCATAAGATATTTATTTTCCCCTTTAGAGCGATGATATTTTTATCATATCCTGATTTAAATTTATCGTAAAAAATGTTTTCTGTCCACATTATTAAGGCATCTTCATTATTGTCCTGATAGTAGCCTTTTCTTGTGCCAAGTGATTTAAAACCGTATTTTTCATACAAATTTATTGCGGGAGTATTTCCGACACGAACTTCGAGTGTAATATATTTCGCCATATTCCTGTAACATTCATCAATTATAGTTGTAAGCAAGGCTTCTCCGATATGTTGACGTTTGTATTCGGGAGTTACGGCAATATTTGTAATATGTGATTCTTCTAATATCTGCCAGCAACCGCAATAACCGATTAGCTCTCCTTTTTCATTGAAGGCACTAAAATATTTTGCAAGCTCGTTTGAAAGCTCACTCAAAAATGAATCTTTTGACCAATGATGTGGGCCGTATGCCTTTTCTTCTATTGCAATGACCCCATCTACATCAGTTTTTTGCATCGGTTTTATTTTAATACTTAGCATATACTGATTTTAGCATAGAAAAACTTGCCCTGCTTATTTATTAAATTTTGTTTAGCTATTGATTTAACCAGCCAAATGTGCTAATATTGGGTAAAATTGGAGTAAGTATTCAATAAAATTTTGATAGAATACAAAATTCCAATTAAAACAAAAAAGATTTCAACGGATATTGTCACAGAGGGAATAAAAATGAAGAATATTGTTGTTTATACAGATAAAAACGAATCAAAGCTTGCAGATGTATTAGCTCAAATTGATGACACTAATGTAAGAATTGAAAGTGCTGAAAAGCTGAAAGATTACGAAACTCTTAATCCCGGACTTTTAGTGATTGAAAGTGTTCCAAATATTAAAGATGTTTTGATGACAACAAAATTCAAAGCTCCGACTTTATTTATCGGTGATGTTTTCAAAGGTACAACTGTCAGAGCAGTGATTTTCGATTTTATAAAAACCCCTGTTGATAATATGGAACTTGTTATTAGAGCTACCGCACTTCTAAAATATAAAGAATTGCGTGACAAATTGAAACTTGTTTCTACAACTGATGAATTGACAGGTCTTCATAACAGAAAATATATGCAAGAACGCCTTGAACAGGAAATCTCTCGTGCAAGACGTTACGGCACTAAACTTTCTTGTCTGTTGTTTGACTTAGACTTTTTCAAGGTTGTAAATGATATTTACGGTTATGAATGGGGCGATGTTCTTTTACGTTCTATCGCTGATAAATTGAAACAACTTATCAGAAAAGAAGATATTTTAACTCGTTACGGAGATGAAGAATTTTTACTTATCTTGCCTAACACTTCTGAAGAAAATGCTTTCTTATTCGCTGAAAGATTTAGAAAAGATATAGAAAAAATGGAATTTATTCCTGCAGGAGAAGAAGAAAGACATCCGATTACTATTTCAGGCGGAATTGCAACATATCCTTGCATTGAAAATACTGAAGAAGATGCAAATACAATAATCCGTTATGCAGAACACGCTTTGTATAACGCTAAAAAACGCGGTAAAAACAAAATTGTTCAATTCTCACAAATTAACTTGGGCGAGTAGGAGCGTAGCCGCTCCATCCGCCATTCAGGTTATGGATAAAATTTATTTTGGAACTGCTAAAGAAGGAGCGTAGTCGCTCTACCCGCTATTCAGGTTATGGATAAATTAGCAAAATTTTTTATTTTTTATTTTCATTTACTCCATAGCCAAACATTGCAAAATCGTATTTTACTGGATCTTCAGGGTTGAATTTTTTCAAATTTGAGGTAATTTCTAGCACTGATTTAAAATCATTCGCTTTTCTTGTTAAAAGTCCCATTTCTCTTGATAATCTTGCAACATGTGTATCCAGTGGAATTAACAATTCTGACGGCTTCATAAAATTCCAAATTCCAAAATCCACAGGGCCTTTTCTTACCATCCATCTGAGATACATACACATACGCTTCATAGCACCGCCTTTTCTAGGGTTTGGAATCATAAAATATGCGCCCTGCGAAGTTTCTTTAGAAAATCTTGAATAAAAATAATCCGTAACCGGGATAAACATATTGTCATTAACCGGATTTTCATATCCATATTTAAAAAGAGTTTCTAAGCCACCGTCTTTTTCATATAGTGTACGTAATACTTTGAAAATTTCATTAAAATCTTCGGTTGTCCCAAAACGGTAGTTGAAATCTTTTAATGCGCCTTGTTCAAAGTTTAGGATGAAGTTGTAAGGTTCATCTTGTGCAATATTTGTGAATAATTCATTTAATTTTTTTATAAAAACTTTTCTGTTTCCGTAGGCCAAAAGTGATGATATAAAACCTGATATTTCGCAATCTTCTTTTGTTTTATCGTATTTGTGCGGAAATTGTATCGGATCATCTTTTATAAAATCTGTATTTTCATATTTTTCAGCCAGTTTATCAATTTCAGTTTTTGTTATCATTTCGTAAACCTTCAAAATAATCTTTCAATATTTTATTACATTCTTCTTCCATAATTCCACCATAGACTTTCATCTTTGAGTTTGAGAGTTTTCTCAAATCAATTACTGAACCCAAAGCTCCATAGTTGCTATCGTAAGAGCCAAAGTAGACTGCTTTAATTCTTGCGGAAATTATTGCCCAAGCACACATCGGACAAGGCTCCAGCGTTACATACATTTCGCAATCATCAAGACGCCATCTGCCCAATTTTTGTTCTGCTTCTCGAATTGCTAAAATTTCTGCATGAGCTGTAACATCATTTGTCATTTCTTTTTGATTAAATGTTTCTGCGATAACTTCTCCGTCTTTTATAATTAATGCTCCGACGGGAATTTCTCCTGTTGCTTTATTGGCAAGTTTTATTGCTCTTTTCATTTAAACATTCTCCGTAACATTTGCAAGTTTGAAGGTTAATTCAACACAGAAACCGCAATTCTTGTCGCTGTGAAGTTTAATTTCTCCATTCATTGCTTCAACAAGACCTTTTACTATAAATAATCCCAAACCTGTTCCACGAGTGGTTCGTGTTGTATTATCGTCAAGACGTATAAATTTTTCAAAAAGTTTGTTTAATTTTTTAGGTGGTATAACTTCGCAATCATTTTTTACATAGATTTTTGCTTTATCGTCTTTAACTTCTGTATCAACTACGATTTTAGAACCTTCTGAGGCGTATTTTGCCGCATTTTCAAGCAGGTTAACGAAAACTTGGAGCAATCTGTCTTTGTCTGCTTGGATTAGCGGGAAATCTTCGTTTATATTAAATATAATTTCTTTGTGATCTTTGTTTTTAATCAAAATTCTTGACTCTTCAAGAACTTCAGGCACCCATACCTGTTCAATTTTTGTTCTTAGTCGCATTCCTTCGATATCAGGAATTGTCAACAAATCATCGATTAAGCGTTTTAAGCGTTCTGATTGTTCTTTGATTATTCTCAAAGATTTTTGTCTTGTTTCTTCATCAATTGTTATATCTTGGCGCATAAGCCTTGAGGTGTAGCCTTGAATACTTGTCAGAGGAGTTCTGAGTTCATGGCTTACGGTATCAATAAGGTTTGAACGAAATTCGTTTAATTGTTTTAGTTCAATATTGTTCTTTTTTAACTGTATGTAGGATTTATGAATTTCTGTTGCCATACGGTTAAATTCAAATGCCAAAAAGATTATTTCATGAGGTGTAAAGGCTGTTGTTAAAAGTCTTATTTGACGTTCATAATTACCTTTGGAAATTGCAATAATCCCTTTGAAAAGCTGTCTTATATTGATGTAAAGATAGTATGTGTATAAGCCGACAACAAAAATGATTGTGAATGTTGCAAAAAGGCAGGAAAGTATAATTTTTAAACTGTTATTTGTAATTGCTTTTTGCGTAACTTTTTCGGTTGTGTTAACTATAATTGTAATCTTTGGCTCATCTTTTGAAACATATACTAATGGTTGGTTTTTTACATCCCCAAAGATTACAGGTTTGTTTTTCTTCAATTTATTCGGCAGAAGTGCAAGAGTCTTTTTGTAGGTTTCTTCAGTATAATTATGTTCTGCTAGTAAGTAGCCGTCATCTGTTAAAACATAAATCTGCCTTTTATCATCTGCAAGAGATTTGAAAAGTTCATCTTTTATTGCATCAAGTTTAAAGGTTGCGATAAGATATTGGCTTCCTTTCATTTTCAGAATTACGGAAGCTTGTTTGTTCTGTTTATTTCTTTTGTGAAGAGCTTCAAGATCTTTTTCATCAATAATTTTTAATTCTTCGCAATCATCAAGTTGGTTTTTTACTTCTTTTAAATATTGCTCTTTAGATTTTTGGTTTGGCAAATGTTCAAAAGTGAATACTATTTGTTCCAAATTACTCAGAATTGTTTTGTTGAAAAAGTCAATTTCATCAGATACCATATTTGCAATCAAGACAGCAGATTCTCTCAACTGATATCTCATTGATTGCTGGTTAATATTGTTTATTATAAATCCGCTTATGGTTGTTGGAATTATAACTGCAAAAATAAATACAATTATAATTTGTTCAACGATTTTCAAATGTTTTCCGAACATAAAATTTAACCTTCACCAAACGGTGTTAATTTGTAACCTACATTAGTAACAGTGTGCAAGTATTTTGGATGTTTTGTGTCAGGCTCGATTTTGTTTCTCAATCCGCCTACATGAACTCTCAACATTCTAACATCTTCATCACTGTCATAACCCCATACATCATCTAATAATTTTGCAAGTGTAACCGCATTATTAAAATGTTGCATCAGGCAATATAAAATTTCAAATTCTGTCGGTGTAAGTTTAACTTTTTTGTTAACGACCACTGCTTCAAGCGTTTCAGGAAAAATTTCAATATCTCCGACATTCAAAACTTCATCTGAAAGTGCGGTTTTATCCTCAACTTGATTACGTCTTAATAAAACTCTTATTCTTAACAAAACTTCTTGTACATCAAAAGGTTTTACAAGATAATCATCTGCTCCGCAGTCAAAACCTTCTGTCTTGTCATCAATAGTACCTTTTGCGGTAAGCATTAAAATAGGAATAGCAAGTTTTGCCTGACGAATATTTTTGCATACATCAAACCCGTTCATTTTAGGCATCATTACATCAAGCAAAATTAAATCATACGTATTGTTTAAAGCTTTGTTAAGCCCTTCCATACCGTCTTTTGCAGTATCTACAAAATATCCGCTGGCACGTACATCAAACTCTAAAAGTTCTCTGATTTCGTCATCGTCATCAACTATTAAAATACGTTTTTCGTTCATTCAAAATTCCTTATTTTTATGACACAACCCTTTTTTAAATAATTCAATAAAAACTCTTTTTTTTCAATTAATTATAAAGAAATAAAAACTTAATAAAAGACAAATTTTGAAAATAATAAATAACCATATTTCACTATTTTATACTTATACCTAAAGGGGATTATTTACCGTGAAAAAGGTTTTAAAATTTACATATAACATATTTGTGGAGTAATTTAACATGTTAATGGGAAATGATTGTCACGATTGCAGCAAGTACAATCGCTTGGAAATGAAAAACGTAAACAAAGATGTCCTAGCGTGGCTTGAAGATATTATAGAAGAAAATAACAGCCGCATCGAAAGAAAAGAGTGGAAAAGTAAATATAACAGTTATGTTGTATATGATTACGAGCCATTCTGCACAGACGGATTTGAAATAAATTTGGTAATAACTTCATACAACGCGGCATATTTGAATTTTATCAAGTATTTGTACGATGAAAAAATAAGTACGATTGAATATTTAAACAGCTGCATTGGTG
>USJT01000069.1 GCA_900555175.1 uncultured bacterium | reverse complement strand
GCATTCCCTTGTGTATCAGTTGAAGTTACGATTGTATTGTTAAATGTTGATTGAATGTGTACAACACCTTGCAATACGTTCTTTTTTTCTTTTTTCTTAGTTTTTACTGGTCTTGCCATTTTTACTTTCCTTTATGTTTTTTGTTATTTATATCTTCTGGATTTTGTATAACCTGATTTTAATTTTTATTGCTTATGGGTTATACAGCTTTTTTCTTAGTGATTGCTAAACCTTTTTTACCACGTCTTGTTCTAGCGTTTGTTTTTGTTCTTTTGCCGCGGCATGGAAGGTTACGTTTATGTCTTAGACCTCTGTATGAGCCGATTTCTTGTAAACGTTTGATGTGTAATGAAACTTCACGGCGTAAGTCACCTTCAATGTGGTAGTTTGCCAATTCGTTTCTTAATAATTTAATATCTTCATCTGTTAAATCGTCTGTTCTTAAATCCGGTGAAATTTTTGTAGCTTCAAGGATTTTTTTTGCTCTAGTAGGTCCGATTCCGTAGATGTATGTTAATGCTACTTCCATTCTTTTGTTACGAGGTAAATCTACCCCTGAAATTCTTGCCATTTTTAATTTTCTCCTTTTCTTGGCTTTTGGTGCGTTTTGCGCACTTCCTGTTGTTAGATTTTTTTTGATATGAGGCTTAAATACTTCCTCACCATTGACCGTTTTTTAAAGTCCGTCAATTCGACTTTTCTCAGATATTTAGAAGGTCAGATTTCTGAATGTTAAGCTTTTAATTGCTTGCCTTCTTGCATCTTGGCTTCCAAGTGTCTGATTAACCTTGTCTTTGTTTGTGTTTTGGATTTTCACAAATTATTGCGATTCTGCCTTTTCTTTTAATACATTTGCATTTATCGCACATTGGTTTTACTGATGATCTAACTTTCATTTTTTTCTTCCTTTATATTGTGTTTGTACGTGAGATTTTTATTTATTTAAGTCTGAAGGTAATTCTTCCACGGCTCAAGTCGTATGGTGTCATTTCAACTTTTACTTTGTCTCCGGGTAAAATTCTGATGAAATTTTTTCTGATTTTGCCTGAAATGTGAGCAAGTATTTCGTGGTCATTTTCAAGCTTTACTCTGAACATTGCATTCGGCATAGCTTCTAAAATTGTACCTTCTAATTCAATTACGTCTTTTGACATATTGTCCTTTCAAATTCGGCTGTACATTATACACCTATTCTAAGGCGTTATCTTAATCATACTTGTAAAATATTTGTTTGCAAGGGGTTTGAACATGTTTTTAAAGCAAAAATATTAGAAAAAATATAGTTGTTTTTATAATAATGGCACACTAACAATATTTACTTGAATCTTAAAAAATGTTTATTTAAGCAACTTTTCACAGTTTTGTAAATTTTTCTTAATATTTTTAATTATTTATATTTTTAATTAAACAAAATAATAAATATTTTATTTACAATCTATGAGGGTAATCTTTTTTAAATTCCCAACCGTCAATTTGTAAAAGTCTGCTACAATATGCTGTATTCGTTTTGCATGTGTTCAAAATTGTTGATCTTGAACTTGTGTTATTTAATCCGTATGTGCAAAATACTTTATTTTCCTTCCCACAAAGCCCAATTTGGTCTGTTTTATTTAAGCAAAAGAGAAAACGGAATTGGTCTCTAGCATATTCATTAGGTGGAACATTCCCGTTTGTATCAAATATAACATCAATGCAAGAGCCATTGAATAAACTAATTGTACTTCCATCTACGAGATGTATTGTTGTGTATTCTCCTGTTTTTTCGTTGTTTTCATCAATCAGATTTTTGCCATCTGTAATATTTGTATATTTAAAATATGGAGCAAGATATCGTGTAAAGAATTCTTTTGTTATTTTCCCGTTTGCTTCAAAATCATAATCTCCATCTTCATCCAGTTGCGAATCACCACTTCTTACCCAATCTGATATTTGGCCGTTGTCTAATTCTGACATTATTATTGCCTGCTCCATCATTGAATAGAATTTCTTTAACCTTGAGGAATATTCTGTTTTTCTGTAGTTTTGAATTAAAGACGGCATTGTCATAGCTACAACTACTCCTAAGATGCCTAAGGTTATTAGTACTTCTGCTAATGTAAAGCCATTTTTCATACTCTTTCCTCCGATGAATAATACAACATTTTTGAACATAATAATGTTCATAAATACATTATTTAACATTTTTATATTCTTGTCAATAGTATAGGATTTATATATGAAAGACGAAAGATTGCTCAAATTAGGGCAAAAAATCAGATATGAAAGATTAAGAAACGGTTTAAGTCAAGAAGCCTTAGAAGAGAAATCTATGGTATCAAGAAGAACAATTAGTGAAATTGAACGGGGAAATGCTGATATCAGATATACTAATCTTTTACAGATTGCTGAAGCTTTAAATATGACAATCTCTGAGTTGTTAAATTTTAAACTTTAATTGTTAACTTTTTTTACAAATAAATGATTTTCTGAAATCGGCTGGGAATAATATACTTAATATATATAGAGAGAATTATATATATTAAGGAGATGTGCTATGGCAATCAGAGTTGACGGTATAGAATCTGAAGACGAATTAAGAAAAGCTCAAGCTGCGGCTCAAGCTCAAGGTACATCTATTACTAATTATAATGAGTGGGCGCAGATTTTGCAGGAGTTTCAGGATAACGGTATTCAATCTACCGGGACTTATGCAGGTGATAAAGCAAGAATGCAGGAAATTCAAGCTGCTGTTGAGGAGTATGCGGCTCAAGTTCAGGAGCAGGAAAAAATTCAGCAAAATGCTCCTGATAATAAAGAAACTGAAAAAGTGCAAAAATCTTCTGAAACTGATAGAAATCAAGAATTAAAAGCAACTGTTGCTAATGCTACAAGTTCTCAGATCATGGCTGATTACATGAAATATTATCACATGTTGATGTAATTTTTTGCATATAAGTTTTAGATTTTACTTAAATATTTTTACTCTGTTGAATGGCCAGAAAAGGATTACGGCTCTGCCGATAAATCTGTCTTCAGGTAAAAATCCCCACCATCTGCTATCAAACGAGTTGCCTCTGTTATCACCCATCATAAGATATTGATGTTCAGGAATTACAATAGGTCCGCAAATCATATCTTGAGTGCATGGTTTATCGTAATATTGACTGCTTATGTATGGTTCATTTAAAGGTTTGTCATTTATGTAAACTGTACTTTTGCCGTTTTTATCAGTTTTTATTTCAAATTTATCACCCGGCATTCCGATTACACGTTTTATATATGCTACATCTTTGCAGAAAAAGCCTGTAAGACGTGAAAAGACTTTCCAAGGAGTATTTTTTAACTGTTCAAAAGGCGGGTAAAATACCATAATGTCTCCGCGTTTTGGGGTTGTGTAAAATCTTGAAAATCTTTCAACTACAATTCTGTCGCCTTCAATTAAGGTTGGACGCATTGAAGCTGAAGGAATCCATCGAATTTCTCCTATAAAAAATCTTATTATAATTACCATTACGACTACAAAGACTACGGTTTCGATTATTTCTCGTACTGAAGGGTTAATTTTCAGGTAATTCTCTTTTATCTTATTTATTAGTTCTTTGATTTTATTCATTTGCTATAAGTCCTAAAAGCTCTTTCAATGCTGTTTTATATTTATTATTTTCTAAATTATTTATTTCTTGTAATGCTTTATCAATGTAATTATTTAACAAAATACGGGCTTTTTCAATCCCATTTCCATAATTTTTTATATCACCTGCAAAAATTATCGGTGCATTGTATATTCCTTCTTCAATATCAGATTTAGTTGTTTTCAAATTAATGATATCATCTCTTATTTGAAAAGCTATACCAAAGTTTCCGGCAAATTCTTTCCCGTTTTTATCTGATTTCGCAATTAGCAGACTGCCACATAGCGCTGTTTCGAATAGTTTTGCGGTTTTTTGTTCTGTTTTTTTTAGATATTCTTCTATTGTTGGAATTTTAAATTTGTTTAGGCGTTGATTAATTTCCCCGTTCGTCATAGCATCGAGTGTGTCAGAAAACATTTCTATGAGTGGAATTGAGTTAAATTTCGTTATGCTTTTTAAAGCTACTGATATTAAATAATCGCCTGTTATTACTGCAAATTTGTTGTCAAATTCATTATTTATTGTTTTTGTATTTCGTCTTTCCAAGCTTTCGTCAATAACGTCATCGTGAATTAGTGATGCATTATGAACAAGTTCTATTGCTGTTTGAAGGTGAATTTGTTGCTCGTCAATTTCAATATTTGAGGCTTTCAAATATAAAAAAGTCAGAAGCGGTCTTATGTGTTTTGAGGGTGCATTTAAGATATCGAAAAGTTTTGATTTCAGAGGCTCTTGAATGTTTATTCCAAGAGTTAAACCGTCTGAAACTTTATTTATTTCTTCTTTAACAAGCCCCAAGATTTTTGAATATTCATCGCTAAAATTCATATAATTTATATTAACATAAAATTATCTCAGAATAAAGAAAAACGACAAACTTTGTGCTTGTCGTTGGAAAATCAATAGGAAAAAGGGAAAGGAAAAATTTTCTTATAAGATTTTATCTTTTTAGGTTAGTTGTTTTGTTTTTTTTGTTTTGTTTTATTAGTTTGAATTATCCGAATGTTTTGAATGTAGATTCTGTGTTCTTTTCGATAACTTTTTGAACTGCATCCATTTCTGTTGATATTGCATCTTGTTCTGTATCGAGTTGTTTCAATCTCAATTCAAGGTTTTTATCTTGTGATTGGATAATTTCTATTTTAGAGTTGATGTCTTGAATTGCTTGATCATATTCATATTTTTCAAATTCATATTGGTTCATAGCATCTTCATAGGCACCTTGATCTGTTGTTGTTGAAGTCGTTAATGAATAAGTTACTCCTGTATCTTCAATCGGTGTTCCGTCATCGTTGTATTGAGGAATTGTTATGTTGATATAACGTCCTGAACTGTCTTTTTCGATTTTGCAACCTTGGGCAGCTTTTACTTCTTCTGTTTTTGTTTCACTACCGATTGTGTAACAGTTAATATTTGATTGAGAATTACCGTTGTCATCATAGTTTGCGTTTTGCAAATCTGTTAATTTATAGAAATATGGGTTGTATTCTCCTGTTGTTGTATCTTTTACATATCTTACAAGGTAGTCACTTGCTCCATATTTTTGATTTAGTAATTCAATATATTCATCTTCTTCTTTTTGTAGTTGTGAAACTTGATCTGCTGATAAAGTTTTCAAGTATTCATCATCACTGTTAAGGGCAATTGTTTTGCCTTCAGTATCGATTGCTGCTCCTGTAAAATCAGGGTTTGCATAATATTTTTTATCTTTTGAATTGTAATAAGCTGTTGTGCCGTCAATGTTATAAGTAATTGCATCACTCATATTTCTAAGAGTAGTTGCGCCTACTTTGAATACGGATCTGTTTTCATCAGCGTTAACAATACTTGTAGATGCACTGACAACAGAAAAATCATCTGTCCATTGTCTTAAATAGCTGACTGTATAAGTCCCGTCATTTTGTGCAATCATCGCTGTAATTTGGTTTGTTAAAGCTCCATCTTCGAAAGTGTACACTGTTTTAGTGTAATCATCGACAGACGGCGGAACCGGTACTGACATACCCAACAAATCGTTGTAGTAGTTAGCAGACTGGTTAGACAATGTTGTTCTTTGTTGGTTAATCTGTTGACCTTCAAATTCAACATTGGTTTTTCTGGCTGTCAGTCCAAGAAATCTAGCTTGTGATGCTGCCATTCCCATTGCTGTCGATCTTCCTTTCGTTTTACTTAGTTCTAGTATTCATGTTATCGACACATGAGTTTTAAAACTTTAATCATGTTTGAAATCATGTTAAGTTTTTGTAACATGTTATTTCTGAGGCTGATTTCTAAAACGGGGTGAAATATAAGATAGGATTGCTCCTCCGATTTCTTCATTAGGATCGAAATTTGAAGCTTGAGGATGTAAAGAATTTTGAATTAACATTTTTACAAGAGGACCGAATGCATCAGGGACTTGGGTTTTTCTGTAAATCCCTGCAAGGTAGGTTTGTATGTTGGGGGATTTTGTATTATTAAATCTTGAGAAAATCGGATACATTTTATCAATCCCTTTAACGCCGTTATCAAGCATTGCATTTACTATGTGGAGTGTTTCTACAATTTGAGCTTCATCATTTGAGTGAGATAGAATATTTGCAAGATAAGGAAGGGCTGCTTCTTTCTGAGATACAAAGCAGTCGACCTTATTCTTATCCACGATTGTAAAATTTCTTTTGCCTGATGGCAGTTGGCAAGGTTGATATTGATATATATTATTATATGTTATTGGCGG
>USJT01000068.1 GCA_900555175.1 uncultured bacterium | reverse complement strand
CAATCCAGAATATATAGTGCTACTGGAATCTCTATTTAAGGTAAGGATGTACGAATCTTTCCATTCGACATCTGGGTCTGCATCATTTTCTTTTTTTATCCAAAATTTCATTCTCAATAAGTTTTGCGCTGGAATTTGATCCGATTATTAAGATATTTTTAATTTTTTTTATATTAAACAGATAGTAATGATAACATCTTCTGTAAATGAATAGGGCTGCATAAATAGTTAATAAATTAGATAAAATAAATTCGAATGATTTAACATTTTGATAAAAGGTTAAAAGCAGAATTGTTGCAGGAATTTGTGAAAATACAATACCTTCAAAAAGAAGATATGAATTTTTTAATGTAGAATTAAATTCCCTAATTTTATAATTATCTTTTAATGCCGATCAATGCTGTTAACAGTACAGTTAAATCAATAAATTCTAAAGGTAAATTATAATGATTGTACCAATAAATTGTGGATAAAACCAGTATTGTTAAATCAAAGCAAAACATTATTAAAATTGATCTTGACAATGTGTTATTAAACATTCATACTCCAAAGCGTATTAGTTAATTGTATAATAAATACATCGTCATAAATATAGCCAAATAGCTATATTTTTAATTGTTTTGCTTTTTTGAATATAGTTTTTATAATTTTTTACACCGCTGACATATAAGCATAATAAAATAGCTCCTAATATATACGCACCAAGTATATCTGTCGGGTTATGTACTCCGAGCCATATTCTGCTAAAGCCTACAAAAATTATCCACAAAATTGAAATAGAATATCCTAAAATTTGGAATTTTTTGCTTGTGCAATATTGATATAAATACCAAGTTACCATTCCCCATAAACAAATTGTTACCAAACTGTGACTTGATACATAGCTGAAACTATCTGGGTGAATTGTTGTGATTTGTAATTCTATTGGAGGTCTTTCTCGTTTTATTGTTGGTTTTATTATGCAATTTAACAAAAAAGTAACTAGCGGAATTGAATATATGCAAATTAAGTCAATCCATAATCTTTTTTTTACAAAGAATATTCCAAAACCGACTAATGGCAAAACAATCATTGTGGTGTACAATATGTAATCAGGCAGCATTGGAATCCAGAGAGGTAAAAATGAGAGTTTTTGCTGAACGAATATAATAATACTCCTGTCCCATTGAGTTATTATGGGACAAGAGATTATTAAAGCTGTAAGTATTATAAATAATATTAGTAATGAAAATGTTTTTTTCATATTATTTACCGCAGCAAGCACAATTTCCGCTGCATGAGTATTCTTTAACAGGTTTTTCTGTTGAACAGAAGTGATCTCTATCTACGTAATATTCACCTTCAAGCGGGAATATTGTCATCCATAGATTTTCTCGCCAATCTTTATCCAAAATTTCTTTTACATCTTTTGAATATTTATCGATTTTTGATGTAATTTCAGGATTTGTCAAATATGCTGCAGCATTTTCATGTGTTTCATAAGGTTTGAATTCCTGATAGTATTTTCTTAAGATTTCAGGTCTGTCGACAATCATACAAGGTCTTAGCATATTACCGTCTTCATAAGGGATACCATCTCTGATTGCACGCATAAACGGTGAGGCAAGAGCTTCCGTTAATGTACAATCTTTAAGGTTGTGAGTTGCTAAGTGGACGAATGTACAAGGTTCAACATCTCCTCGCGGGTTTACGTGAATATATTGTCTGCCGCCTGCAATACATCCCATCATTTCAGGACCGTCGCCCCAGAAATCTACTGTCATCATAGGCAATGTATTTCTTGCATTATAAACAGCTTTTAAGATTTGTTGTCTTTGTTGAGCATTCGGCACCATACTTACATCAGGGCTGTCACCAACCGGTACGTAATGGAAAAACCAAGCCCACAAAACACCTTTATCTGATAACATTTTCATAAATTCATCAGATGTCACTTCATTACAATTTTGACTTGTTGCAGTTATACTTGCACCAAAGAAAATGCCTGCTTTTTTAAGCATATCCATTTTCTCCATAACCATATCAAAACAACCTTCGCCACGAACGGCATCTGTATTTTCTTTTAAACCGCCGATTGAAAACATTGGTTGGACATTACCTAATTTTTTCAATTTTTCAACAGTTTTTTCTGTAATTAAAGAGCCGTTTGTGAAAGTAATAAATGTACAGTCATTAAATTCTTCTGCTAATTCTAAAAATTCTTTTCTCGCAAAAGGTTCTCCGCCGACTATTGGAAATATATGAATACCCATTACATCACGAGCTTCTGTGAAGATTTCTCTCCATTTTTCTTTTGTTAAATCTTCTTTTACATCATATTCATGTGCCCAGCATCCTTTGCAATTAAAATTACAACGTTTTGTAATACTTGCTAAAAGTACTGTTGGTGGGAAAAATCCGTTCTTTTTATTAAATTCTGAACGTTTTCTCAAATTATCCCCATAATATCCGTTTACAAAGAAATTTTTAATCCATTTGTTTCTGCAATTTGGGTCTAATTCTGTTAAAATCTTTTTCCACCAATAAAGGTGAGGGTGTTCTGATTTGAAAAGCCATTGCATTCTTCTTGCGTGGTTTACACCACCTTTTGATCCTGAAATTTTTTCAAAGATTTTTGCAAGATTTATTAATTTTTCTTTGCTGAAATTGTGTCCTAAATAGTTTAATAACATATCAATTGCAAAGTCATTAACTTTTAATTTTAACTTGTCAAATCTTCCCATTGAGTTTGATTGCCAAACTGTTGATTGTTTTTCTACTCTCATATAAATTACTCCTTGCTATTATTCAATTATAACTTAAATATCTCCATGCTTTTCATAAATATAGACCTGTTGCTAACTTATGTTAACTATGCAATAATCTGGATATGAAAAATGTACTTGTAATAAACAATCCTAATGCAGGCAGAAAAAAAGCTGTAAAGTATAAAAAGCTGGTTATAAAATTTTTATTGAGAAAGAATTGTTTTTTTAAAACTATTGAAATTGACAAATTAACAAGTACTGATTTTGAAAATTTTGATACGATTTTAACAATCGGCGGTGACGGAACTGTAAATAAAGTAATTCCATATATTGTAAATACAGAAAAAGTTTTAGGGATAATCCCCTGCGGAACTGCAAATTTACTTGCTTCAAAATTGAATATTTCGACTAATCCTAAAAAAGCTCTTGAAATAATTAATAAATCAAATATCAAAGATATTGATGTATTGAAAGTTCAGGATAAATATTCTGTTTTGCGAGTCGGATTTGGTTATGATTCTGATATAATATGCAAGACTTCTCAATCTCTGAAAAATAAATTCGGGTATTTTGCATATTTTTTAGCAGGAATTTTGTTTGCTTTGAGGTTAAAGCAAAAAAGTTATACTATATTTTTCAACGATAAAAAACTCTCAATTCTTGCAACTTGTATAATTGTTGCTAATGCCGGTAATATGTATAGAAATTTGGTATCAATTTCTAATAATTGTAATTTGCAAGATGGGAAATTTGAAGTTTTTATTTTGAAAGTTAAAAATCCGATTACATTTTTTATAGAATTTTTAGGGATAATTTTTAATTATAAAAATTCAAATTCAAAGGCTATGTATTTTCAAACGAATGAATTATTGATAAAAAATGAATTTTCTACAGGTCATATTGACGGAGAAAAACAAAAATTTAAGGACGACATTAAAATAAATATCGTCCCTAAATCTGTTAAAGTTTTTGCTAATTAAATTATTACCATTTGTTGATAGCAAATGCCATAACAATAATTGATGCTATACCTTTCAAAGTATCACATACCGGTGTAATCCAGTCATTACCCGCAATTCTTCTTGGAACTACGATTGTATCTCCCGGTTCAATATTGCTGCCTTTTCCGATTTTTTCAGCTCGACCGTTAACTGATACTTTGTATAATCTGAATTTGTTTGCGTTTGGAGTATAGCCGCCAACTTCTTTGATGTAATATTTTGCATTTGCTCCTTTTTTGAATACAAATGATTGTTCATTATATACTTCACCGATTACGCTTACGTGATTTGAAGTTCTTGGAATATAGATATCGTCACCGTCTTGAACTTCTATATTATCAAGGTCTCTTATTTTATCTAAATCATTACTTTTGATATTTAATGCGATTTGTCCGTTATATTTGTTGGCTATTGTCAAATCATCGGCTTTAAGCATTTCTAACATTTGCATTTTTGATTCTTGATCGCCTTCAGACGGTTTATATGCACTTGCCATTCTGCCTTCTATTAATTTTATATCTCTTTCGTTGTTTTTGTGAGCCAATTCAACTTGTTTGCCTTGAAGATTTGTTCTTTTGAATACTACACCTCTTAAATCGGCTTCAGAAGTTAAACCTCCTGCCATTTCAATCATATCTTTTAATCTTTTGCCTTCAACGAATGTGAAAATCCCCGGTTTTTTAACAAAACCTGAAACTTTTACGGTTTTCATAACTTCGTTTCCGCGCAAAGTTCTAAAGAAGATTTTATCTTCAGGCATAATCGGAATAGTTTTAATTCTATCAGAATTAATCATAATATCGTATAAGTAATATACTTGAGTTGTGCCGTCTTGGCTTGTAATTTCGACAGCGACATCTTCTGCAGGAATTAGTTTATTTGAATTTGCAGTGCCTGCTGCTAATTGTACATCATTTTTTTCAACTGAACCTTTATATGAAATTTCAGGTTCTTTTGTATCTTCTTGTGTTTTTGTATCAACATCTGATTCTAAAAATTGAATATCTGTCATTACGTCATTCAACATCATATTTGATGTGTATGTAAGATGTTTCGGAGTATTTATACAGCCATAAACATCTACAAACATTGAGTTTGTATTTTTATAGATATTGATAATATCTTTAGGTTTCAATACAGGGTCATTCATTCCTGCAAAAAATTCTTTTAAAAATATTGGGATAGTTTCGATTGTGTTATCTTCTCCTGAAATTCTTCGAATTACTGCCTGATTTATAAAAGTTTCTTCAAGTAATTCATCTTCACTTTTCAAAATGTCAGATAATCTCATTCCTTCTTTGTAAGCATAGGTCGCAGGGTGTTTTACGTTACCTTGGATTGTTACAACATTTTCTGCTGTGTTGTATAATTCTCTAAATTCAACAGTATCGCCGCTTTTTAGTTTAGTATTTTTTGCATCATTCCAAGCAAGATTTTCTGCGGTACGTTGCTTTGAATTTGTATCATAACCTGTTAGTGTAACTTCTGTTACTTGAGTTGCAGGTAACAGGCCTCCTGCAAAGGAAATAATCTTTTGCAAGTTTTCACCTGTTTTAATTTCGTAAATACCGGGTACTGTAACACCATTTTTTATTGCAACAACATTTCCGATTTTATCTACAAAAATTTTATCGTTAGGTCTTAAAATAATTCCGTCATCGTTGCCTGAAAATAGTGCTTTATATAAGTCAACATTTTTTGATTTGTTATTAGATGTGTATGTTATATTTCTCAAAGTACCTGTTTTTTTTACTCCGCCTGCTGCATTTAATGCATCTAAAACTGAGGAATTATTCCCTACAAGAATTTTACCGGGTCTGTTTACTTGTCCGTATACAAATACTGAAAATTCTTGACCTGATGCAACTGTTAATTTTACTTTTATACTTTTATATTTTTGAGAAGCTAATCTGTTTGCTTCATTTTCAACTTCGCTTATAGTTCTATTTTCTGCTTTTACAAGACCTACACCTTGAATGAATATAGAACCTTTAGAATCAACTTCTGTTTTTGTTGTAGGGTTTAATAAATTTGCACCTGATATTGCCATAACATCTATTGAATCACCGTATAAATATACATTGACTTTTTCTCCGATGCTTAATTTGTAATTGTTATCAAATTTTCCTGCAGTTCCGTTTACAGAAGAAGTTGTAGATGTGAATAAATCATATCCGACTTGTTGTAGTGGAGTGCCTGTAATTTCACTTTCTTTTCCGTTAAATAATTTTTCGATTGGACTTAATTCAAATGTTTGTTGATTTGTTTGTAATGATGTTTGGTAATTATTACTAAAAGCATTTGTATTTAACTGAACTTCTTCATTTTGCACTTGTCTTAATTTTGAAGATACATTTTGTGATTGTGTACCTTGATATTGATACTGCATGTTCATTTGAGATGTTGATGAAGTATTCATTTGATTAGGATTATTTATTGTTGAGGCAAATACTCCAGCTTCTGTGCAAAATGTCATTAGTAATAATAGTGCAATTATTTTTTTCATAATATCCCTTTTATATTTATTTTTAGTTTCCTTAAATTTTAATTTGTTTAAATTTTTATGTAATAGCGATTTCCATTAA
>USJT01000067.1 GCA_900555175.1 uncultured bacterium | reverse complement strand
TTAAAAATTCGTTTGCAGAAAATACACCGTTTAAATTTTCTCCCGGAACGTGAAGCATTTTAGGTAATCCTGCTCCTGAGCAAATAAATATTGCATCAAAACCGTCTTCTTTTAATTGTTTTAGAGTAATAGATTTTCCAACAACAACATTTGTATGGAATTTTACACCCATAGCCTTCAAGTTTTCGATTTCTCTATCAAGAACAACACGAGGCAATCTGAAAGGTGGAATACCATATCTTAAAACTCCGCCTAATTCGTGCAATGCTTCAAATACTTCTACATCGTGACCTGCTTTTCTCAAATCACAAGCAGCAGTCATGCCTGCACATCCTGAGCCTACTATTGCAACTTTTTTACCTGAAGGTTTAATTTCAGGCATTGCAGCTTTAGTATTATCACCTACATATCTTTCTAAAGCACCGATTGCAACAGCTTCGCCTTTAATTCCTAAAATACAATTACCTTCACATTGTCTTTCCTGAGGGCATACACGTCCGCATACTGAAGGTAACATACTTGTCTGACGTATGATTTCTCCGGCCTTATTCAAATCTCCGTCTTTGATTGCCTGAATAAAATCAGGAATATGAATATTTACAGGACATCCTTGAACACATCTTGGATTTTTGCAGTGCAAACATCTTGATGCTTCAAGTTTAACTTGTTCTTCGGTCAAATTGCTTTCTACCGGATTAAAATTATGACGTCTTTCATTTTTATCTTGTTCTTTTACGTGTTGTCTTTCAACTGCCATTTTTATACCTCTCCCTATTCTATTATAATTTTACTTTCAAAAAATCTTTTATGCAAGAATATCAAAAAAAGTTAATAAATTATTGTAATTATTATACAATTATCTTTAAATATAATTATGGACATCACTGAAAAAAGCCGAAAATCTCTCGAATTTGATAAAATAGCAGAAAAACTCTCAAATTACGCAAAAACAAAGCAAAGTAAAGAAATATGCCTAAAGACTTTGCCATTTGACGATATCGTAAAAATTAAAAATGAACTTAAATGCACTGCAGAAGCAAAATACATACTTGATATGCCAAATGATATTCCGATTGAATTTGTCGCAGATATTCAGCAAATTCAAAAAAATATGGGAGCCACATATCTATCTGAAGAAGAATTAATTGACGTTGCAAAAACTCTTAAAACTTCAAGATTAGTAAAAAAATTCTTATCAGAAAATCTTCCGATGCTTTCTATTATACGAAATGCCGCACAAAGTCTTGTGACAGACAAATTATTAGAAGATAAAATTTTTGCGACATTTGATGAAAACCTAAAAATTAAACAAGACGCAACTCCTGAATTAAGAGGGTTATTCGCATCTTTGAGAGAGAATGAGAAAAATCTTAAAAACACCGTTAATTCACTTTTAAATTCAGCAGATTTTTCAAAACATCTTCAAGAAAATATTTATACAACACGTGATGACAGAATTGTATTTCAAGTAATGGCATCATCAAAAAGCAAAGTTCCCGGGATTGTCCACGATGTTTCAGCCACAAACAAGACGTTTTATATAGAACCTGAACAAATCGTTCCGCTTAATAACAAAATCAGAGAAATACAATCAAAAATTCATTCGGAAATGGTTAGAATTCTTGCAGGCTTAACTTCGCTTGTAAAAGAAGAAATTAAAGAACTGATATTATCTGAGCAAATTCTTGCAACAATAGATTATCACTTTGCAAAAGCTCGATATGCCGTAAAAATTCACGCAACAGAGCCTGAAATAGTTACTCATAAATTCCTTGAATTTGAAAATATGAAGCATCCTCTGCTTATTGACAATATTGAAAATGTTGTAACCAACAACTTTGAAATCGGGAAAGATTACAAATCAGTAATCATAACAGGTTCAAACACAGGCGGTAAAACTGTTACGATTAAAACCATAGGCTTATATATATTAATGGCAAAAGCAGGAATGTTTCTACCTTGCACAGCTGCAAAAATTTATCCGTTTGAAAACGTGTTTGCAGACATAGGAGATGATCAAAGCATTTTACAAAACCTATCAACATTCTCATCTCATATGACAAATATTATAGAGATTTTAAAACAAAGTAATGAAAAAACATTTGTAATCTTGGATGAAATTTGTGCAGGGACAGATCCTGTCGAAGGTGCGGTGCTTGCTCAAGTAATATTAGAAAAACTTGCACAAAAACAGGTTTTATCAACAGTTACAACCCACTATGGAGAACTGAAAGCTCTTGAATATCTAAATCCGTATTTCAAAAACGCATCAGTTGAATTTAATACAGAAACCTTAAAACCTACATACAAATTGCTTATCGGAATTCCAGGCTTAAGTAACGCAATCTCAATCGCAACAAATTTAGGACTGGATAAAGAATTAGCAGAAAAAGCAAAAAATATAGTCGTATCAACAAAAGATCCATCAATTCTGGTTGTTGAAAAATTGCAGGAAACTCAAGCAAAACTTGCCCAAAATCTTGAAGAAGCAGAAAATTTAAAAGAAACTTCAGAAAATTTAAAAAATGAATACGAAAATTCTCTGGCACAAGTAAAAAAAGATAAAAAGAAAACAGTAAAAATTATCAAAGACAAGTTTGACAGAGAATTATTAGAGGCAAAAGCCGAAATTAAACAAATTTTAGATGAATTACGCAGAGAAAAATCCGAAAAAATCGCACGTCGCTCTTATGCAAGACTTGCCCAAACAGAACAAAAATTCAGAGGAGATTTATCAGAATTTGATGAAAAACAACAATACGCTGAAATTGATTGGACAAAAGTTAAAAACGGCGACAAATTAATTTTAAAAGAACTTAACCAACCTGTAACAGTCCTTTCACTTCCTGATAAAAACGACTGTGTAACAGTTCAAATGGGTAATTTCAAAACTAAAATAAAAATAAACAAACTTGCACCTTATGATTCGGCTTACGAAAAGAAAGAAAATGTATATCGACCAAATTCATTTGAAAAATTTGAATTAAGAAAGACAAATATTTCAAGCACACTTGATTTAAGAGGCTACAAAGTTGAAGACGCACTTGACAGTCTTGAATTTTACCTTGATAAAGCAAGCCTTGCAAACCTTGCCTGTGTAACAATTATCCACGGACACGGAACAGGAGCTTTAAAATCTGCTGTCAGAGATTTCTTATCAACATCACCATATGTTGCAAAATTCCGTCCGGGAGAAGACGCCGAAGGCGGAGATGGCGTGAGTGTCGTTGATATTAATTAAAATTGTAATTTTATCCTTGCAAAAGTCAAAAAAAATGATACAATAACTTTAAAAGAGAGAGGATAAAATTATGATAATGATTGAAGATATTAGAAAAGAACACGAGCTTGTAGATTTGTTCTGCAGCCTTGCAGAAGTTCCATCTCCATCTATGCACGAAGAAAAAGTCGCTGAATGGATTAAAAATTACTGCGATAAAAACGGAATTGACTGCAAACTTGACGATTTTAAAAACGTAGTTATAAATATTCCTGCAACTGATAACACTAAAGAACCTTTAATGCTATCAGCTCACATGGATGTTATAGGTGATGACAGCCCTGTTAAAACTTACGTTGATGAAAACGGATATATTCACGCAATAGATAGAACCTTAGGCGGGGATGACAAAGCAGGTGTTGCAAATGCTCTTTATTTTGCAAAAAATCTTGTAAAATCAACAATGAAACACGGCGGACTGGAAGTTATGTTCACTCGTGATGAAGAAAACAATCTTTCAGGAATCAGAAATGCAAACCTTAAAAGCTTTAAATCAAAATACGTTCTTGTTCTTGATAGCGACACTTTAGGTCAATGCGAAGTTTCAGGCGCAAGCTACACTTTAGCAAGAATTAAAGTTCACAGCTTCAAAGGCGGTCATTCAGGAATTGATATCGGAGATAAAACACGTGCAAATGCCGCAAAACTTATTGCAGATTTAATTTCTGATCTTCCTCAAGGGGTATTTTATGAAGAAGAAGGCACAGTTATAACCTCCTGCAATATTGGCGGAATTTCAGCAGGTAATATCAATGTTACAAATATTATTAACACTGATGCTGAAGTAAGCTATTCAATCAGAAGTTCAAGCCGCAAAAAAGAAGAAGAATTAAAAAATAAAATGTCACTGACAGTTGATGAATTCAATGAGAAAAACAAAGAGCTTGCAAAAGCAACTATTGAATTTGAAGAACACTTGCCACCGTTTGAAAAAGTAGAAGATGATTATATTCCTATACTTTTTGAAGCAGCAGCAAAAAAAGCAGGCGTAACACCTGATATTACATCATTCCACGCAGGTGCGGAAACTCATATTTATGCAAACGAAGTAAATGCAAATAGTGATAAATTCGTCCCATATTTATTAGGACTTGCAACAGTTTGCAATATGCATTCAAAAAATGAATACCTTGATTACAAAACAATGCTTCAAGGTCAAGAAGTTTTAAAAGAATTATTTAAAGCTTATAATGCATAAATATTAATTTATTAATAAAAAAAGTCCCGCTTGTAATATTAGCGGGACTTTTTATGTTTATGAAAATGCTTTGAAGGATCTTTCTACGTTTTTATCAATTGTATTTTTAATTGATTCATATTCTGTTTGAAGTGCGTTGTGCTCTGTATCAAGTTTTTTCAAATCCTGATCATATTTCTTATCTTTATTTTCGATTTCAGTCATTGCGTTTTTGTATTTAACTTCAGCCAAAGCAATTGCAGCTTCATCATCTTGAGATTTTATATCTGAAGAATTTGTGTATATAATAGATACCCAATCATAAGTACCGAGTTCAGGATATTGTTGAGAACCGTTTTCGGAGAAAGAAGCTTGTTCCATAGTCAATATTCCGTGTTCTAATGCAAATTGCAACCATTCTGCATTATTGATTAAGTTTTCATCTAATTCTTTATAATTGTTGTTATTTTTTGTAACTCCATCATCCAATGTTTTACCTCCGCCCATACGGTAGTAAAGGTTTACATACCATTGATATTTGGCATCAGTTTTATCCGGAATTTCTTTGTCAGGAATTTTATCTATACTATCTTCATAATTTTTTTGTAGACCTGGAATGCTTTGAAGCCATTGTTTCATTGTATTTTTCCAGTTTTTAACAGCTTCATCATATTCAGGAGAAACTGTATTTAAAGTTTCTGTCATATCATACTGGAAATCCTCTAAATATTTTTTCAAATCTTCATAATCAACACGTAAAGCTTTATAGTGTTGTACAACATAATACAAATCAATAACTTTTTCCTTAAATGTTTTTTGTACCGGTTGTCCTGTTGCATCTAATTTATAGTTACTTAATAATTTTTCAACTTCAGTTGAATTTTCATCAATAATATCTCCTTTTGCTGGAGCTAATAGATTTTGTCCATCATTTTCACAAATAAATTCAGAAATTGGAGCCATCGAAGCAGTTAAATTAGCTGAATTTATAGCTGAGCCCAAAATTTCATAAGCATCAGGATTTATTGTATGATTGCCAACAGTAGTTGTGTAAGTATGCCCCCAAGATTTATCGACATTACCGTCTTCATCAACATCTGATGTTTTCAAATCCAATAAATGCGCAAGAACGTGAATATAACAACCACTGAGGCCAAGCATTGCATTTATATAACATGGTTTTGATGCCAAATTAAAAGCATTTGCTAACTCAGAACCGGTATTTGTAATATAGTCATCTTTATCAGGAAATTTTAAATTTGGCAAATTCAACATTCCATTAATCAATGCACCGAATGTACCACCCATGGTTTCCCATACATCTGCTAATTCAGAAGAATTTACAGTATTTTTCCAATTTGATACGGTCTGAATAAATATATTTGCATCATCAGCCGTAAGATCTTCTGTCGGTTTGTCTAAAATACTTGTTAAATAATTTACATAAGTATCATTATTATCAATATTTCCATCACCGTTTAAATCTGAATCAGGTACACCATTACCGTCTAAATCATTACCTAATATCCCTGTACAGAATTTATCCCATTCAAGAGGATTTGCTTCATCATACAACTGTTCATATAAATATGAACCGTCATCTGTTCTTGTTGTTCCGTAAATATCCTTTAATGCTTCAGGATATTCAGGGTTTTCAACTTTTGCAATACCGTATTTATACAAAAAGTCTGCTAAAGAAGTTGATTCTTCATAATTTTTTATATCAGTTCCGCTCAACATAATTTGACCGGATGAATTTACTAAAGAATATTGATTTTTTAAATCTCCGTAAGTTAATAATGTATTTGCAGTCATTTGTTGATAACTCAAACTTCCGTCATCACCGTATGTCCCATACATCAACTGAGTTGAATTTAAAGCTTCCATATAAGTTTTGCTAGCTTCAGTTGATTCTGTTGC
>USJT01000066.1 GCA_900555175.1 uncultured bacterium | reverse complement strand
GATAAACTTAGAGGAATAAGCCACTACATCGAGCATAACTTATTTAATGGCTCAAAAGGTTTGGAAGAAGGAGATTTCTTTAAACAAATAGATAAAATGGGGGCATCGACAAATGCATCCACAGGTTTTGCAGAAACTAATTATTATATTAGTTCAAATTTATTAAATGATTCTGATTTAGAAAACAAAATAAAGCTTCATGCATCTATGATTGAAACCCCGATTTTTGCAGCGGATAAACTGGAAAAAGAAAAAGGTATCGTAAATTCTGAAATAAACATGATTACCTCTGATCCGGAAAATCTTGCAATAAACAAAATGATTAAAAATCTATACGGGATTAATACAAGTTCAACCGATATGATTGGCGGAACAACAGATAATATAACAAATCTTACAAGAGACGACGTTGTAAATTATTTCAATAACAATTACTATCCGGCAAATATGGTAACAGTTGTAACAGGAGATGTAAAACCCGATGAAACAATGAAACTTATTTCAAAATATTTTACATCTAAAAAACAACCAGCCCAAACAAGACATATTGAAAAATTTAACCCGATACAAAAAACCGTAAGAGAAGATTTTATTTCTGATAAAGCAAATGCAACACATATCGTTGTAGGCTTTAACGGACCATCTTCTGATAATGCAAAAGATAGAATTTATGCGGAAGCAATTACAAGACTTCTTGCACGATCAGCAACTTCAAGAATAGATAAAAAAATTAAGCCATATAACACCTCTACTTGGGCTGAAGAAGAAAAAATCAGTACAAATCCAAAAGATGGACGTGTCTTAATGATTATGTCAGAATGCTCTGATGAAAATTCCGAAAAAGTTTTAAAAACAATTTTCAACGAAATCGGAAATATTGCAAATAATCCGCCAACAGATGAAGAATTACAAATCGTAAAAAAACAAATGCTTAACGGATTTTCTAGTATGTTTGAAGAATCTTTTGCAACAAACAACGCAATCGGGACTTCTATACTTGAAAATAATGAAGAATATCTGAGTAATTTTGAAAATATTGTAAAATCAATGACATCTCAAGATCTTGTAAATGCTGCAAAAAAATATTTAGATGTAAATAAAGCTTCTGTAACTTTAATTCACCCATCATCAGCAACAGAAGAAAGCATTAAGCAAAATTATAAAAACATTTCTTTTACAGGAGCTAAAAAAGAAGCGATAAACATGGCAACCGTAAAAGAATACAATATGCCAAACAATTACAGACTTGCAACGATAAATACAAAAACAAACAATGCAACAGTAAGCTTTGATATATCCACGAATAAATCGTTTAATGGCAGACCGTCAGCAGAATTTATACTTAACAAAATTTTAGACGAAGGCTCAATATTTAAAACTCAAGAACAATATAAAACAGATATCGCAAAATCAGGGATTGCCAGCTCTGTCGGAGCGAACGACAAATCAATCTATGCCAGCATACATTGTGACAGCAACGACATAAAAAAAGCCTTAAACAGCTTACAAGAAGTTGTAGAAAATCCTAGATTTACACAAGATGTATTTGAACATGCTAAAGCTGAACTTATAGAAACAATAAAAGCTTCAGACAAATCAGCATTTGATAAACTTGCAACAGAATTATATAAAGGACAACCTGCAGGTTATTCAAAAGAAGAAATCTTAAAAGATCTTGAAACCATAACTCTAAACGATGTAAAAGCACTTTATGATTACACAATTAAAAACGGCAAAGGTGAAATTTCAATCGCTGCACCTTTTGATAGAAAACCGGAGTTAAATAATGAAATTTTTAATACGCTTGGGCAATTCAAACCTGTAACTGCTCACTATCAAAAAGAATTACAACAATTCTACAAACCTGTTGAAAAAACAAAAGTGTTAACTGATACAAATTTCAAAAACCAAGCAGAAATTGTTGAAGCATATAAATTTAAAATTAACCAAAATATAAAAGATAAAGTAACAATAGAACTATTGAATACAATCCTTGGAGGCAATCCATCATCAAGACTATTTACGGATTTACGTGAAAAACAAAAACTTGCATACCACGTCAAATCAAATTACGAAACAAATGACGATATAGGCTTGCTTACTCTAAAAATAAAACCAACACCCGACAACAAAGAAACAGGCGAAAAAAGTTTTGATAATATTCAAAAATCTATTGACGGATTCAATAAACATATTGAAAAAATAAAAACAGAAAAAGTTACTGATGAAGAATTAAATAATGCAAAATTAAGTTTGAAAAACAGCTTACTTAATGCAAGCCATACTCCACATGGAAAAACAATGAGTATTTTAACAGGTATGGATTCACCTTATGGAATTTCATTAGATAATCAATTTTTCGAAGAAATCGACAATATTACAGCAGATGATATTTATAATGCTGCAAACTACATTTTTGCAGGGAAACCGACATACTCAATCCTTGCAACAGAAGATACACTTAATGCAAATAAAGAATACTTTGAAAAATTATCAGCATAATTCTTAATTATTTAATGCTTTTAATATCATATTTTACGCCATGGCCTGTTGTTGTTAAATCAAGAGGTACAACATATTCACCGCCACAAGCATTCACATTCCACTCTTCAGACCAAGTTCCGCCAATTTCTCTACCGTTTCTGTTATATTCGATGTTGCTTTTTTCTTTGATAACCTGAGTATTCTTTATCGACATATCTCTGCAGCCTTTGGTATCACGAGCAACTTGTGCATACACATAACCGAGAATAACTGCCTGCATATCCATCGGTACTAAAGTTTTACCAACTAGCGGCAACTCTGTTCCAAGATAAGATCTTGCACAAACAACTGTCGGGCAAATCATAAATAATGCAAAAAAACATACTAAACTCTTTTTCATAAAAATCCTTTCAAATGCTATATTCCATTTTAACATATTACACTATAAAAGACAAGCTTATATAAAACAAGCCTGCCTTTTATAAAGTTTTTCCCCTAAAATTCACCCTTAATTATTTTCAAAAACATCACGATAAGAAGCAATAGTATAAAGAATGGCACTAATACCTACTAATCCATAAACAATTCTTGAAATCAAAGTCATATCGCCAAAAATTAAAGCGACTAAATCAATGTTAAAAAATCCAACAAGTCCCCAATTTAAAGCTCCTACCAAAACTAAAATATAACTGATAATTTTCACAATCTGCATAAATTTACCTCACTTTCAAACTCAATAATTTAATGAATTAAAGAATTTTTAAATTGGTAAATTGGGCAATAAAAAAAGAGCCTGTAAAAATTACAGACTCTTTTTTCTTTTATAATCTTCTACAAATTATAATTTAGAAGCAACCATCAAAGTAGTTTCAGCTAATCTTGTAGAATAACCCATTTCGTTATCATACCAAGAAATAACTTTAACCATATTGTCGCCCATAACTCTTGTTAATAAAGAGTCAACAGTTGAAGATTGAGAAGAACCAACGTAATCTGAAGAAACTAATGGTTCATCAGAATAGCAAAGTACGTGTCCGTCAGCACCTTCTTTTAATGCAGCGTTAACTTCTTCAACAGTAACTTTCTTTTCAGTTTCGAATACAACATCAACCAATGAAACATCCGGAGTAGGAACTCTCATTGCGAAACCGTCTAATTTTCCTTTTAATTCAGGAATTACAAGAGCAACAGCTTTAGCAGCACCAGTTTTTGTAGGAACGATGTTTAAAGCACCAGCTCTAGCTCTTCTAGGATCTTTGTGTCCAGCATCCAAGATTCTTTGGTCACCAGTATAAGAGTGAACAGTTGTCATCAAACCTTTAACGATACCGAATTTTTCTTTAATAACTTTAGCTACTGGAGCTAAGCAGTTAGTAGTACAAGAAGCCATAGAAATTACATTGTGTTTAGCTGGATCGTACATATTGTCGTTTACACCTAAAACGATTGTAATATCTTCATTTGAAGCAGGAGCTGAAATGATAACTTTTTTAGCACCAGCATCGATATGAGCATGAGCTTTTGTAGCATCTGTGAAGAAACCTGTTGATTCAACAACGACTTCAACACCTAATTCTTTCCAAGGTAATTGTGCAGGATCTTTTTCTGCGAAGAATTTAATTTTTTTACCGTTTACAATGATACCTTCATCATAAGCTTCAACTGTTCCTTCAAATTTACCCATTACAGAGTCATGTTTGAAAAGAAGAGCAGCTTGTTCAGGTTTCAAACCAGGGTCATTGATTGCTACATAATTAATTTTGTCAAAAATACCTTCTCTGATAGCGGCACGTAATGTGTTACGACCAATTCTACCAAAACCGTTAATTGCTACATTTACCATAAGTGTTTTCCTTTCTTTTGTAAAACTCTCACATAAAATTTTATATCATCAACAAAAAAACTAATCAAGTAGGTATGAAGGTTTAAATTGTTAAAAAAAAGTTAATTATTCTCAAAACGATTGTACTTAAAAAATTCAAATCTATATCAATTCATAAATTTGAAATATAAATATAGCTTGAAACAATAAATTACTTGTGCTATGCTCTGGATTGTAGAATTCAGGACATTTTTGAATATATTCCTGACAAAGATTAGGGTAAAACAACAATGAGAATAGCAAGTATTTCAAACTATCAGCATTTTAATGGAACTTACAACAATAACAACAAAAAAGAATCTTTTTTGGACAAATTTCACACTTATGCTAAAAATTCTGCGGATATGACAGACACAATTGTTGTTGCACGAACAATTTTCAAAGGATACCTTGGAATTATGGCAGGAACAACACTTGTCACTTTAGGCGGACTCGTAAACAAAACCAAACATCCAAAATTGTTTAAAGGCACAATGATTGCAGGTCTATTATCATCTTTATACGGAACTTACGCATTTGTAAGACCTTTTATAATTAAAGATGCACCTGGAGTTGAAACAAAAAAAGATAAATAATAAAAATTTAGACAGGTGAAACACAAGCTGAAATTGCATCAATCAGACGTTTTACAGGCACTATTTCAATTCTTTTATCATCAATTTTGTTAGCATAAGGAATTATTGCTTTTTTAAAGCCTGTCATAACAGCTTCATTCAAGCGTTTTTCAATATTATTAACAGGATGAATTTCTCCTGACAAACCTATTTCACCAATTATAACTGTTTGCGGATCAACAACAACATCTCTTGCACATGTTGCAACGGCCAAAGCAATTCCTAAATCTGCAGAAGGCTCATATACATCAATTCCGCCCATAACATTAACGTAAACATCTTGTTTTGAAAGGTTTAAGCCAACTCTTTTTTCAAGTACTGCAAGAATTTGCAACACTCTGCTTGTATCAACTCCATTCGTAACTCGTCTTGGAGAAGGATAAGGAGTTGTTCCGACAAGAGCCTGAATTTCTACCAATAACGGTCTTGTTCCCTCATTTGTAACAACAATTGCGCTTCCGGGAACTGATACTTGCGATCTTTCATTTAAAAATAATTCATTAGGGTTTGTCACACATTTCAAACCGTCAGTACCCATTTCAAAAATTCCGACCTCTGAAGTGTTCCCAAAACGATTTTTCATAGAACGAAGCATTCTATAAGATTTATACTTATCGCCTTCAAAATATATAACAGTATCGACCATGTGCTCAAGCACCTTTGGACCTGCAATATTTCCGTCCTTTGTAACATGACCGATTACAATTACGGTAATATTTTTTGATTTTGCAATATGCATCAAAAGGTTTGTACATTCACGGATTTGAGAAACGCTACCAGCAGAGCTTGCAACATTTTGAGAATAAATTGCCTGAATACTGTCAATCACAACGACATCAGGCATTAAATTTTCAATTTGAGATTTTATATTTTCCATTGAAGTCTGCGGATAAATATACAAGTTATCTGCATTAATAGAAAGTCTTTGCGCCCTTAGTTTTAATTGGCTTGCGCTTTCTTCCGCAGAAACATACAAAACTTTTTTATTATTTTTGCAAAGCTCACCGCTAGTTTGTAACAAGATTGTAGATTTACCTATTCCTGGATCACCAGCTATTAAGACAAGAGAGCCTTGAACCAATCCGCCGCCTAAAATTCTGTCAAATTCAGAAATATTTGTCGGAACTCGAACTTCTTCTCCGATATGAATATCTTTCAAAAGTTCAGGTTTTTCGGTATTTATAAATTCATCATGCACTGATACCTGTTGAGGTTTAGCATTAAACTGAACTTCTTCGGTTAATGTTCCCCAAGCACCGCATTCAGGACATTTCCCAAGATATCCTGCCGTTTCATACCCGCATTCTGTACATACCCATTTTGATTTAACTTTTGCCATAGAAAAATTATACAATAATTGCATAAATCTTACAACATCGATTATTTTAAAATTTATATAA